>JBDTUV010000113.1:0-7616 GCA_040007575.1 Gemmatimonadales bacterium | reverse complement strand
TGGCGCTGGCCCCGGCCCGCGTGGCCAAGGTCTTCTCCGATCCCGAAGCCAAGACGATTCAGGCCGTGGTCGACGAGGACCAGCTCTCGCTCGCCATCGGACGCAACGGGCAGAACGTCCGCCTGGCGTCCGAGCTCACCGGCTGGAAGATCGACCTCTATTCGAGCCGCGAGTGGCTGGAGCGCGGTGGCGAAGGCCCGCTGTTCGCTCCGCTCCCGCCCGAGGAGGAAATGGCCGGGAAGGTTCCGCTCAGCGAGCTGAAGGGGCTGTCGCCCGATGTCACCGGGATCCTGGAAAGCGCGGGTTACAAAATGCTCAACGACATTCTCGATCTCGAGCGTGAGGACATCGCCAAGATTCCGGGAATGACGCCGGAGACCGCCGACCAGCTCATGGCCTTCGTCTCCGAGCTCACCGACGAGGACAGCGGCGAGGAATCCCGGCCCAAGGCATGAGCGGCCTGCTGGGCCTCATTGGCCTGGGATACCGGGGCGGACGCATCATCGTTGGTGTTGATGGTGTGAGAAGGGAGCTGCAAGCAGGAAAGTGCTGGTGCGTGGTGGTGGCAGAGGATGCCAGCCCGCGCGCCATCGAAAAGGTGGTCCGGCTGGCGGCGGCCAAAGGAGTTCCGTCGCTTCCCGGACCGAGCGCCGCAGCGATCGGCGCGCAGTTGGGTAAACCGCCGGTGATGGCGGTAGGCGTACGGGACCGCGCGTTGGCCGGCGGCATGGTGCAGCTGGCGCCCGTACGCTCCTGATGGAGGCATTAGTGGTTAAAACTCGAGTTCACGATCTGGCAGCGGAGTTCGGCGTCGCTCCTGAGCAGCTTCTCAACCTGCTCAAGGACATGAACATCTTTGTGCGCAGCCACCTGTCGGCCTTGGAGAGCAATCAGGTCTCCGCCGTACGGGTGCGCTGGGAACGGGAAAAGCGGAAGAGCTCGGACGAGCCGGCGGCGAAGAAGGGACGCCGCAAGGCGGCCAAGCCCGCACCCGCGCCCGTCGCGGCCGAGGCAAAGCCGGCCAAGCGGCGCCGCACGGCGGCCGAGGTGGCGCAGGTAGAGGCGCAGGTCCAGGCCGAAAAGGCGGCCGAGATGGCGGCGCTGGAGCTGGAGCGCCCCGTCATCCACGAGCCCGAGGAGACCGCCCCGACTCAAACCCTCGAAGAGCGCGCCCGGGCCCTGTTCAAGGACCTCCCGCCCGCGCCGCCGGAGATCGAAGAGACCGAGGTAGCTGTCCAGGAGGAGCCGGTCAACGGTGGCGCTCCGGAAGCCCGGCCCTCGGTGCCGGCGTCGAGCGCACCCCGCGCTCCCTTCATTCCGCCCCGGGTCCAGCGCCCTGCCGCCGCGCCCAACCGCGGACCCAAGCCGGTCTTCAGCAGCAGCGCCCCCGCCAGCCCCTCGCGGCCGAGCTCGCCCTCATCTCGTCCGGGGGGCCCATCGCGTCCGAGTGGGGGCGCGCCCCCGCGCCCGGGAAGCGATCGCAACGCGCCGCCGGTTCGCACCTTCGGACCCGATGCCGAGAAGGGTGGCGGCAGGAAGCGGGGCAAGAAGGGCAAGCGCTCGTCCGTGGACCAGGACGCAGTGCAGGCCAACATCATGCGTACGCTGCAGGGGATGAAGGGTCCGGCTGGACGCAAAGGCCGGCGCAGTGACGAGCCGTCCTTCCAGACGGTGCAGGCCGGGCGGATGGCCGAGGAGAAGGAGCGGGAAAAGACCCTGGTCCGAGTCAACGAGTTCGTCTCGGTCTCGGAGCTCGCCGTGGCCATGAAGGTGCCGGCCACCCAGATCGTGCAGTTCGCGTTCAAGGAACTGGGACTGATGGTGACGGTGAACCAGCGGCTGGATTTCGACCAGATCGAGCTCATCGCCTCCGCCTTTGGTTTCCAGGCCGTGCGCGAGGACGAGTACGCCGCCGAAGCCGAGCTCGACCAGGCCGAGGAGAGTCCGGAGCAGATGGTCTCGCGCCCGCCGGTGGTGACCATCATGGGTCACGTGGACCACGGCAAGACCTCGCTCCTCGACTACGTCCGGAAGGCCAACATCGTGGCCGGCGAGGCCGGTGGAATCACTCAGCACATCGGCGCCTACCACGTCGAGCTGCCGGGCGACAAACGGATCACCTTCCTCGATACCCCGGGCCACCAGGCCTTCACCGCCATGCGGGCGCGTGGGGCCCAGGTTACCGACATCGTCGTGCTCGTCGTGGCCGCGGACGACCAGGTGATGCCGCAGACAATCGAGGCCATCAGTCACGCCCGTAACGCAGGCGTGCCGATGATCGTCGCGATCAACAAGATCGATCTCCCCACCGCGAACGTGCAGAAGGTGAAGCAGGACCTGCTGCAGCACAACGTCGTGCTCGAGGAATTCGGCGGGACCGTCCTCTCGGCCGAGATCTCCGCCAAGAAGGGGACCGGCATCGATCATCTGTTGGAGCAGATCCTGCTCCAGTCGGAGATCCTCGATCTCAAGGCCAATCCGACCGGGAAGGGACACGGAACCGTGCTCGAGGCGACCCTCGATCCGGGGAAGGGTCCTCTGGCCACGATCCTGGTCCAGCGGGGCACCCTGGTTGGGGGCGACAACTTCATCTGCGGCCGGTTCTCCGGGCGGGTTCGGGCTCTCTATGACGAGCGCGGGAAGGCGGTCAAGTCAGCCACTCCCTCGATTCCGGTCCAGATCCTCGGCTTCGAGGGCGTGCCCTCGGCCGGTGACATCTTCGCCGTGGTGACCGATGCAGTCGAGGCTCGCGAGATCGCCCAGAAGCGCCAGCGTCTGGAGCGCGAAGCCCAGAACCGGCGGAGCGCCAAGGGCACCTCGCTGGAGGACTTCAGCCGCGCCCTCAAGGAGGGCGAGGTCACCATGCTCCGCATCATCATCAAGGCGGATCAGGGCGGCCCGGCCGAGGCGCTGGCCGACGCGCTCGCCCAGCTCAGCACCAGCGAAGTGCGGGTGGACGTGGTGCACCGCGGCGTGGGCGCTATCACCGAGAGCGACATTCTGCTGGCCAAGGCATCCGGCGCTATCGTGCTCGGGTTCCACGTCCGGCCCGACTCCAATGCGCGGTCCGCGGCGGAGCGGGAGCAGGTGGACGTGCGCACCTACCGCATCATCTACGAGGCGGTCGAGGACGTCAGGAATGCCCTCGAAGGATTGCTGAAGCCGGAGGAGCGGGAGACGGTGCTCGGTGAGGCCGAAGTGCTCCAGCTGTTCAAGGTCAGCAAAGTCGGCACCATCGCGGGGTGCATGGTCCGGAGCGGCACCATCCAACGGACGGCCAAGGCGCGGGTGGTTCGCGACGGCACTGCGGTCTACACTGGCGGACTCTCCAGCCTCAAGCGGTTCAAGGACGATGTAAAGGAAGTACGCGAGGGGCTCGAGTGCGGTATCGGCATCGAGAACTTCAACGATCTCAAGGCGGGCGACCGGATCGAGTCGTTCCGAATGGAAGAGATCAAGCGGACGCTGGCTCCGGCCGCGAGCGGCGCAACGGGGTGAATCAAGGGTCAAGGGTCTAGGGTCGAGGGTCCACACTTTGAAGCTGGCGTGCTCTCGTTAGACTCTAGACTCTAGACCTTCGACCATGATCATCGCCATTGCCACCTGGGACCTCCATCTGCCCGCCTGCCACTCGCTCAAGGAGAAGCGGAGCGTGTTGAAGCCTCTCACCTCGGCCCTGCGGCGGACTCTCAACGTCTCGGTGGCGGAGACCGGCCAGCAGGACCTCTGGCAGCGTGCCGAGATCGCCTGTGCGGTGGTGGGAAGCGACCGGTCGGTGGTGGAGGAGATTCTGCGAGCCGCGGATCGGATGGTCGAGGAGGCTGACGGAGTGCGCATCGTTGACACGGCAACGGTGTTCCGATGAAGGGGTCGTCCCGGCGCCCCGAGCAAGTGGCCGAAACTCTCAGGCAGGTCATCGCCGACGCGCTCCTCAAGGGTGACGTTCGAGACCCCCGGGTCGGCTTTGTGACGGTCACGGCAGTGCTGGCAACCAACGATCTGTCCCACGCCCGGGTCAGGGTGAGCATCCCGGGTGAGGAGGCGGACAAGGCGCGCGCCCTGGAGGGCCTGCAGAGCGCCGCCGGCTTTCTCCGCTCCCGGGCCGCCCGGGCGCTCACCACCAGGTCGGTGCCTCAGCTCCATTTCGAGCTCGACCGTGGCCTCGAGCACGCGGCCCGCATCGGCGAGCTGTTGAACGATATACGGCGGGAGGGCCAGGACTGATCGGCGCAGTGCTGGTGGACAAGCCGGCCGCAATGACTTCGCACGATGTCGTTCAAAGAGTGCGGCGGGTACTCGGAACGCGCGCCGCCGGACACACCGGGACGCTCGATCCGTTTGCCACCGGCCTGCTCGTGGTGTTGCTGGGACGGGCCACGCGGCTGGCGCGCTTTGTCGAGACGCAGTCCAAGACGTATCTCGCAACTGCACGGCTCGGCATCCGCACCGACAGCGATGACCTTACCGGCCGAGTGGTAGAGACGTCGGACTCAGCGGCCCGGCTGGGCGCGGAGCAAGTCGCGGCATCGCTGGCAGGCTTTCTCGGAACCCAGCTGCAGCGCCCGCCGCAGTACTCGGCCAAGCACGTCGGCGGTGAGCGGAGTTACGCCAAGGCACGACGTGGTGAACTCGTGGAGCTGCCCGACGCGAGCGTCACCGTACACCGGATCGAGGTGGTAGAGTTTCACGCCCCCCTCGTGACCTTTCGAGCCCAGGTAAGCGCCGGCACCTACGTCCGCGCCATCGCCCGCGACCTGGGCGAGCGGCTGGGAGTCGGTGCCCACCTCACCCACCTCAGACGTGAGGCGATAGGCTCGCTCCGGGTGGAGGACTCGGTGCCGCTGGACCAGCTGAGCCCTGCCGCGGTCGTTTCTGCCAGGAGAGTGCTGGGCGACCTGCCCACTGTCGAGCTCGATGAGGCCGCTCGGCGAGCAGTGGTGCACGGACGGGCAGTGGAGGACAGCGGGGCAGGCGGGCAGCGGGGCAGCGGGGCAGTAATTGCGTTGGTGGACCGAGGTGAGTTGGTGGCCATCGCGCGCAGCGAGCAAGGATGGCTTCATCCCACGGTCGTGTTGGAGATACCGTGAAGATGGAGCCGCCCCGCCGCCCACCCGCCCAGGGGGCACCCGCCCTGCTGCCCAGCCTCCCAAACGGCAGCACCGTCACCGTTGGGTCGTTCGACGGGGTGCACCTCGGCCATCAGGCGGTTTTGCAGGAGATTGGCCGTCGCGCGGAGGCTGCCCGGCGCGCCAGCGTTCTGGTGACGTTCGATCCCCACCCGCTCGAGGTGGTGAATCCCGGCGCCGCGCCGCCGCTCCTGACCACCGGTCCCGAGCGACTGGAGATTCTGGCGCTCTCGCCGCTGGATTACGTGCTGCTGGTGCGGTTCGACCGCCACCTCGCGAGTCTCACGCCGGAGCAGTTCGTTCGCGACGTCCTGCTGGAGCGTTGCGCGGTGCGGGAGCTGGTTATTGGGCACGATCACGGGTTCGGGCGAGGCCGAAGCGGCGACGTCGAGACCCTTCGCCGGTTGGGTGAGTCGCACGGGTTCGACGTGGACGTCGTTCCGCCGGTGGACTTCGGCGGACAACACGTCTCCAGCAGCCGGATCCGCCGTGCTGTAGCTGGGGGCGATCTCGCGACCGCGGCGGCCATGTTGGGCCGGCCTTACGGAGTGGTCGGCAGGGTGGGGGAGGGGGCGCGCCGAGGCAGACTGCTCGGTGTCCCGACCATCAACCTGGGCGAGCTGTCCCCCCGAAAGCTGCTGCCGCCCGACGGCGTATACGCGGTGCGGGTCGAGTGGCGGGGCGGCGGGGCCGGGGGGATGATGAACCAGGGACCCAGGCCTACGTTTCAGGACGGGCGGCGGGTTCTCGAGGCCCACCTGTTCGGGTTCGATGGCGACCTCTACGGCGAATGGGTCCGCATCGAATGGGTGGAGCGCCTTCGAGACATCGAACGGTTTGATTCCGTGGAGCAGTTACAGAAGCAGCTGCAGCGCGATCGCACGCGGGCTCTGGCGGTTCTTAACCTGTGAGACCTTGATACGATGTTTTCAACTATTCGCTCACGATTGATCGTCATCGGCATTCTCGTTGCCGGCTCCATCTATTTTCTCTTTCCTCGGAACTCGACTCTGAGAGAACGAGGCGCCGACGGCGTCATGCGGGACACCGTGGTGACACGGGTGCCCCTCAAGCGGGGGCTGGACCTGCAGGGAGGGATGCACCTGGCCCTCGAGCTCGACCAGTCCAAGCAGGTCTCCGCCGATCCCAAGAAGGACCTGGATCTGGCGCTGACCGTGCTGCGGAAGCGGATCGACGAGTTCGGCGTTGAGGAGCCGCTGGTGCAGAAGGTGGGTGACGATAGAATCGTCGTCGAGCTCGCCGGCATCGACGACCCCGCGCGGGCCAAGGCGATCGTGCAGCGCAGTGCCTTCCTCGAGTTCAAGATCACCGACGAGACCAAGGCGCTCGAGAAGGCGGTGCCGGCCATGGATCGGACGCTCCGCAACCTCGGGATCAAGGGCGAGGCGGCGGCACCCACTCAGCCGTCCGCCGTCCAGCAGCTGCTTGGCGGCGACTCGGTTCGTTCCCCGAGCAAGGATTCCACTGGGGCCGGGGCAAAGAAGCCTGCTCCGAAGAGGTCCAAGGACTCCGCTCGGACCAAGGCACCCGACACTGCGGCGGCCGCAGCGGATACGACGCCGGTGGTAGGCGGCATTTTGGGCGGCCTGATCCAGGCGGGCAGCGGCCCACCCGGCGAGTACATGGTGCCGGAGACCGCCTTTCCCCGGGTGGACAGCCTGCTGAACCTTCGTGCCGTCGCCCGACAGCTGCCCCGTGGTATCGTGCTGCGCTGGAGCGCCGCCTCCACCAGCGTAGGAGTGCAACCGGTTCGCTACCTCTACGCCCTGGACGATCGCAGCATCGTGACTGGTGCCAACCTGGTGGACGCCCAGGCACGGATCGACCCACTCACCAACGGACCGATCGTCACCTTCGAGCTGGATCGCGCCGGCGGCCGGAAGTTCGGCGAGGAGACCGGCAAGCATGTGGGCGACTACATGGCGATCATGCTCGACGGCCGAGTGCAGGGCCGGCCACCGGTCATCCAGAGCCGGATCGGGCGGAACGGCCAGATCACTCTGTCGGGGAGAACCCTGCAGGAGGCCCAGGATCTCGCGCTCACCCTCAAGGCGGGCGCCTTGCCGATCCCGCTCAAGATCGTCGAGGAGCGACAGGTCGGCGCCAGCCTGGGGACCGACTCCATTCATAAGGGCATCACTGCCGCGCTGGTGGGAACCGCGCTCGTGGTGCTCATCATGATCGGCTACTACCGCCTGAGCGGGCTGGTGGCGGTTGCGGCCCTTGGGATCTACCTCCTGTTCACCCTCGGCGCCTTGTCCATGATTGGCGCCACCCTCACGCTGCCGGGCTTGGCGGGAATCGTGCTTTCCATCGGCCTGACCGTGGACAACAACGTCCTCATCTTCGAGCGAATGCGCGAGGAGTTGATCCACGGGAAGTCGGTTAGACTGGCGATAGACGAGGGCTTCCGGCACGCCATGAATGCCATCGTGGACTCCAACGTGTGCATGGTCCTGACCGCGCTGT
>JBDTUV010000112.1:0-7654 GCA_040007575.1 Gemmatimonadales bacterium | reverse complement strand
TCTTCACCCTGCTCGCCATCATGACCATGATGTTGTGGATCGACTGGCGTCTGGCACTGGTGACCTTTGCCGTCATACCGCTGGTGTGGCTCACCGCTCGAATCTTCCGCCGCAGGGTGCGGGAAGCGTTCGGTGATATCCGGGTGCGGCTCGCCCGGCTCAATGCGTATCTCCAGGAGCGGCTCTCGGGGATGCGGGTGGTCCAGCTCTTCGGCCGCGAAGCCGATTCGGCTGCCCGGTTTGCGGAGCTCAACCAGGAACACCTCGAGGCCCACCGGCGATCGATCACGATTTACGCTGTGTTCTTCCCGGTGGTGGAGCTGTTGACGGCCGTGGCCATGGCGCTGCTGCTCTACTACGGCGGGCTCCGGGCCCTCGGCGGCACCATCACCGTGGGCGTGCTGGCTGCCTTCATTCAACTGACCCGCCGCTTCTTCCAACCACTCCAAGACCTGTCGGAGAAGTTCAATCTCCTGCAGAGTGCCATGGCTTCGTCCGAGCGGGTCTTCGCGCTGCTGGACGAGCCGGTGACGGTGGTGGAGCCGCTCAATCCCGTGAGACTGCCCCACCCGGTGCGGGGCGAGATCCGATTCGACGGGGTTTGGTTCCGCTACAGTCCCGAGGGACCCTGGGTTCTGCGTGACGTGTCGTTTACAGCATCACCGGGCCAGACCATCGCACTGGTGGGTCATACTGGCGCGGGCAAGACCACCATCGTCAATCTCCTGCTCCGCTTCTACGACCCGGACCGGGGCCGGATCCTGATCGATGGTGTGGACATCAGGCAGCTCTCCACTTCCGATCTCAGGGCGTTGATCGGTTTCGTGCAACAGGACCTGTTCCTCTTCGCCGGGGATATTCAGCACAATCTGACTCTCGATGCTCCGATCCCGCCGGAGGCCGCACGCCAGGCGGCCCGACGAGTCGGGGCCGACCGGTTCATCGAGCGCCTTCCCGCCGGATACGACCACCGATTGGGAGAGCGAGGGAGGAGCCTGAGCGTTGGAGAGCGGCAACTGCTGAGCTTTGCCCGGGCGCTCGCGCTCGATCCGACGATCCTGGTGCTCGACGAGGCCACCAGCTCGGTGGATGCCCAGGCTGAAGGCCAGATCCAACGGGCGATCGCCGAGCTGATGACCGGACGCACCAGCCTGGTGGTCGCGCACCGCCTGAGCACGATCCTGCACGCCGACGAGATTCTGGTGCTCCAACACGGGGAGATCCGGGAGCGGGGCAGCCACCGCGAGCTCCTGGCGCAGCAGGGGCTGTATGAGCGGCTGTACCAGCTGCAGTTGCGGGGTCAGGAGCAGCAGAGAATTGCGTAGGGTGTTTGCTTGCATGGTTATAAGACGAGGGGTACGTTACACGGCACTCGACATTCTCCTCAGGATCAATCGATGATCCATCTCGAAATCGACGGCGAGCGGTACCCCATCGCCGCCGGCGAGACAGTCATAGGCTCGGCTTCAGACAGCACGGTAGTGCTCGAAGGTGAGGGTATCCGCCCGCGGCATGCCGTGGTGCAGGTGATGACGGCCGGAGGCGCGGCCATCCGCGCAGCGGGCAACGAGGCCGAGGTGCGAGTCAACGGCGTCCGGCTGGGGTCCGATCCTACACCGCTGCTGCATGGCGACAAGATCGGCATCGGAAATCGCGAGCTGCTGGTGGTCGATCTGACCCGGGCGGGCAGCACCCAGCTGTTCGACTCCGGGGCCTTCGCCGACCTCGCTCCGCCGCCAGGTTACAAGGGAGCCGGAACCCGCACCGGCGGCCGGCTGGTCTGTCTCACCGATGGCCGGGAGTACAGCGTCGGGTCGCAGCCGCTCTCGTTCGGGCGCGACGCCGGTTCGGATATCGTGGTGTCGGGTAGCGAGGTCTCTCGCCAGCACGCGGAGATCCGCAACGAGCCGGACGGATACATTCTGGTCGACATCAGCGTCAACGGCACCTACGTCAATGGCGAGCGAATAGGGAAGACGCACCTGCTGGCGCGGGCCGACGTGATCCGCATCGGAAACGATGAATTCCGCTTCTACGCCGACGCCGTTACCCCGGCCCCGCCGAACCCGGCCCCGCCGAACCCTGCGCCGGAGAATCCGGCCCCGGCAGACCGGCCGTCGAGTCCGCCGCATGGAGCGGCCCAGCGGCTCTCCGATACGATGCATGGACTGCCGGAGGAGGAGCCGACGCGGCGAAAGACACCTCCCTCACCGGAGGCCGCGCCGCTCGCATCGTTGCTGTTCCGGAGCGGAGACTTCAAGGGGAAGAGACTGCCCATCAAGGTGCCGGTCGTCAACATCGGGCGGGGTGACTACAACGACATCGTCATCGGCGATCCCAGCGTGAGCACCATGCACGCCAAGCTGCAGCGCCGGGAAGCGGTCTGGATCCTGACCGATCTCGGATCCACCAACGGCACCTTCGTCGAGGGAGAGCGTCTCTCCGGCGAGACGCCGCTCACACCCGGAACGACCCTTCGCTTCGGTGACGTGATTGCGCTGTTCGAGCCGCTGGACGAGAAGGTCGCTGCCAAGCGCACCGGCAGCACCCGGCTCATGGCCCGGCTCGAGGCGGTTGCGCCGGCGCCAAACCCGCGACAGCAGGACGAGAAGCCACGCCCGCGGGCACCCAGGCGGCCGATTCGCATGGCCACTCCGCGCCCCAAGGGTCCCTCTGCAACTCTGGTGACGTCCCTGCTGGTCCTGATGGCAGTACTCGCATACCTGTTGCTGAGTTGACCAGTCTCGTGCACTTCACCTGCGCCGCCCGTACCGACGTCGGCATCGTCCGCTCGGGCAATGAAGACAACTATTTGATGCTGTCCGAGCACGGAATCTTCATCGTGGCCGACGGCATGGGCGGGCACGCGGCAGGGGAGGTGGCAAGCGAGATGGCGGTGAGGATCACATCCCAGACCATCGGCTCACTGCGAGGACTGAGCGACGAAGAGGCGGGCGAGCGGGTCCGGACCGCCATACGTACCGCCAACGATGCCATCTTCGAGCGCACGTTATCAGAGCAGGACAAACGGGGCATGGGCACCACTGCAACGGTCCTGGTGCTCCTGCCCCAGCGCTACCTCATCGGGCAGGTGGGCGACAGCCGGGCGTATCTGCTGCGGGATGACCGGCTCCACCAGCTCACCAAGGACCATTCGTACGTTCAGGAGCAGGTCGACGCCGGCCTGCTCACGCCGGACCAGGCCCGCGTACACCCGTACAGCAACGTGATCACTCGTTGTGTCGGAGCCGGCGTCGATGTTGCTCCCGACATCTACTTCGGCTCGCTGGAAAAGGGCGACGTCCTGTTGCTGGCCTCGGATGGATTGACCGGGATGCTCGAAAACGAGCAGCTGGTCAACATCCTGCAATCGGAGGGTGGCCCTCAGGCGTGGGTGGATCGGATGGTGGCGGAAGCCAACCGCAGAGGAGGGCTGGACAACATCACGGCGATCGTGGTCCGGATCGATTCGGTGGACAGCGACACAGGCGAGCATCCCGTGGTGCCGGCAGCCGCCAGCCAGCGGTCCTAGGTCAGGGTCTTGGACTCGAGGACCCGCTTGATATGGGGCCGGAGCCCCTCCATCATCGCCTTCCCGGTATCGGAGTTGGTGGCCACCCACTCCGCGTTGCGGAAGGCGCGCGGGAAGCCGGCTTGGCGGAGCTTCTCCACATAGGGCTCCACCCGTGCGAACAGAAATAACCCCTCCCCGTTGTTCTCCACCAGAAAATCCGCCGGAACGATCCCATGGCGGGCAATCCCGTAGACCATCTCCCAGTAGCCCGACGTCTGGCGATAGGCGATGTTGAGCGGGTGGTCCGTCGCGGTGATGGCCAACGCCTCCTCGGCGTTTCGGGGCCAGAACTTGGCGTTGATGGCGTTGCGTGACTCACGCATCACCGTTTCTCTCCGCAGGTCGTACAGCCTCAGGATGATATCGGCGTCGTGGTGGTCGGGTGCGTCGGTGAA
The DNA here is from genome assembly GCA_040007575.1 of Gemmatimonadales bacterium. Taxonomy (GTDB): domain Bacteria; phylum Gemmatimonadota; class Gemmatimonadetes; order Gemmatimonadales; family GWC2-71-9; genus CAVVWJ01. Next base: position 3,685 of record JBDTUV010000112.1, on the reverse strand, counting down.
CACGTGATGCTCCTCTAAGGGGGGCTATTCGCTACCCCGTGATCCCCCGCACATCCTCCGGGGGGCTTCCGGGCTACTCTCGCTGGGCAGGGCCGAACCTTGGCGCCCTATCCCCGCAGCATCAGGAGGATGTGTGGACGTTCTTACCTGGATCATAGTTGGGCTGGTGGCCGGGCTGCTGGCGTCTCTGGTCATGGGTGGCATCGGCTACGGGATCGCGGGCGATATCATTGTGGGCATCCTGGGCGCCCTTCTTGGCGGCTGGCTCTTCGGCCAGATGGGGTGGGGGACGCCGTTCCCCGGGATAGCCGGAGCGATCTTCGTCGCCTTCATCGGGGCGGTGGTGCTTCTGCTCATCATCCGGCTGCTCCGGGGAGCGAGGCGCGCGCCGTAGGGCTAAGCTCCAGCTCCAGCCGGATGTTGGCGCGGCGGTAGCGCCCGTCACGGGCCAGAGGTACCTGCACGAAGCCATGCTTCCGGTAGAGCTGGATTGCGGGGCTCAGTACCGTGTTCGAGACGATCACAACCCGGCGGGAACCGATCTCCCGGGCAAAGTCCAGGCAGGCCGCCATGAGCAGGTCGCCGTAGCCCCGGCCTCGGGCAGCCGGCGCGACGGCCATCTTGGCGATCTCGCACTCGTCTGCGCTATGCCGAAGAACCGCGCAGGTCCCCTGGACCTCGTCCCGGTCGAGCACGAAGAAGACCTGGCCACCGGGATCGAGAATCTTCCGTTGGGGATCGCCGAGGGTCTCCTGATCAGCGGGCTCCAGCACGAAGTAAAGCTCGATCCACTCGCGGTTCAGCCGCTCGAATGCGTCCCGATACTCCTCGCGGTACCGCACGACGACCGGCGGCGGATCCACACCTTCACTGGTGGGCTCCATGCCTTTCTTCTTCCGCGCTTCTCACGTGTTCCTGCTTGCGAGCCTGGCCGCCTGCGCCGGCCGCTCACAGGACACGGGTCCCGAACCGGCGAGCTCGGCCACCGTCCGGGTCGAGAATCTGGGTTTTAGCGACATGGTGATTTATGCCATCACGGGCGGACAGCGAGTCCGACTGGGGATGGCCACGGGAAACTCCACTAAGACATTCACCGTCCCAGCGTATCTCACCGCCGGTGCCGGCCCCATCCGCTTTCTGGCCGACCCTATCGGCGCAGACCGAGCTCCCATCAGCGAGGAGATGAGCGTTCAACCCGGCGACCTGGTGACGCTGACCATACCTCCGCAATAGAGGCTGTCAGCGACGCGACGTTGCTAGTGCCGCGCGAAGACCCTGGTTGAGCCGTCAGACTGGAACGAGACGACCTCGAAGTCTCGCGGCTCTTCGCCCGCCGGGGCCATTCCAGGCGTCAGCGGTGGCATTCCAGGTACAGCCAGGCCTGCCGCCTTGGGCCGCTCGGCCAGCAGCCGGCGGATGTCCGACGCAGGCACGTGGCCTTCGATCAGGTAGCCGTCGATCTGTGCGGTGTGGCACGACCGCACGCCCGGCGGAACCTGCAGCTTGTCCTTGAGCGCCTCCATTTCCTCTACGTCGCGCACCGTCGGGGCGAATCCGTGGGCACGGATGTGATCGACCCACTTGGTGCAGCAGCCGCAGGTACTGCTCTTGTAGACCGTGATCGGGCTGGGGCTCCTGCCGCCCGGGAGCTCCGCCCAGAGATGACGGCCCGTCACACCGACCGCAACCAGCCCGGCCATCCGGGCGACGAACGCCCGCCGCTGCATCGTTTCAGTCTCACTCACAGGAGATGTGCTCCTTCTCGAAGGCGTCGGCCGACCTCGTCAGCCGGTAAGGTCAGGACGTCCAGTACCCGCTCCAGCGATCGGCCTGGCGCGCTCGCAACAAAGATACGAAGACGGCGAGCGCTCCGGTACAACTCGTCCGCCACCCGGGGCAGACCCAGTTGGCCAGCGCGGCCCGCATCGGTGAGCCGCTCTACGGTGCCCGCCCGGGTGCGAAGAGGCAAGTCGACCCCCAGCATCGACGAGCGCGCCGGGAAGTCCAGCAGCACGCCGCCAGCGGGGAGTCCGACTTCGGCCGCAACCGCGTCCTCAACCAGTTCCAGCAGGTTGGGATCCTGAGCTACCCAGGACTGAAGCTCCGCCGGCACGTCGCTCGCCGGCAGGTCGAGCGCTCGCTTGTGCAAACGCCGCGCCCGGATCGCGGCAGCAAGCTCGTTGCCGTCTCGGCCGATGAGGATCTCCATCAGGCCATCATCGGTTGCCTCGGCGATGCCCTGGGCGGTGACGATACCGCGCCGTACCGCTCCCCTCACGGCACGCTTGAACATGCAGGTGGCGGACCGCACCGCGTGGTGCCAGTAGACGTTGCGATACATCTGGTACTTGGCGAAGAGGAGCGACTCGAGGGCGCTGATGCCCTTCTCCTGCACCCCGACCTCATAGCCTCCCGGTTCCACCTCGACCAGGGTGAGCGAGGAAAGCAGCCGGTCCACATCGACGGTACCATATGGCACTCCACACATCCGGGCGTCGCGGCTCAGATAGTCGACCTTGTCCAGGTCGATGGAGCCCGAGATGAGACCCTGGAGAGGACTCTTGCTGATCCCGCTGATGAGCCTACCGACGGCTGCCGGGAAATCCTTCCCACCGATGTCAACCAGCCGCTCACCCAGCTCGCCCTGGGTGAGCTTCGCGACTCCGAGCTTCTCATGCGAGGGGAAGCCGGCCTCTTCCAGCGCGTGCGAGAAGGGATAGTGGCCGATGTCGTGCAGCAGTGCCGCCATTCGTACCGCCAGCCGCTCTTCCGCGCTGACGGGCCCGAGCTCACCCAGCTCTTCCAGCGCCGCGAGCGCCCGGCGAGTCAGATGGTAAGCGCCGAGCGCGTGCTCGAAGCGACTGTGAGTGGCGCCGGGGTACACCAGGAATGTGTGGCCGACCTGGCGGATGTAGCGGAGGCGCTGAACGGCGGGAGTGTCGAGCGCCAGAAGCGCGGGACGGTCGACACGAATGTTGTCCCACAGGGGATCGCGGATTATTTCGGGGGCGGTAGATACAGCGGCGGAAGCAGAGAAGGCGGAAGGTGGTGGTCCGCCAGGATCTCTCGTTCCGCCTTTACCCCCTCTACCGCCCTTTCCGCTCACACCACAGGACCAGCCGCGGCTACGTCCGGCGGCACTTCAGCCCGGAAATGCTCGAAGTTTTCCCGGAACATCGTGGCCAGCTTCCGCGCCTGGGCGTCGTACGCCTTAGGATCGGGCCAGGTGGTGCGGGGGGACAGAACTCCATCGGGCACGTCGGGGACCGAGGTCGGGACTTCGAAGCCGAAGATCGGATCCTTGGTGAATTTGCCCCGGTCCAGCGCCCCGGAGAGCGCCGCGCGCAACATGGCGCGGGTGTGGGCCAGCTTCATCCGCGAGCCGGTGCCGTATGCTCCACCGGTCCAGCCGGTGTTCACCAGCCATACCTTGGTACCGTGCTTCCCGATCCGCTCGCCCAGCATCCGGGCATACACGCCGGCATGGAGCGGAAGAAAGGGGGCTCCGAAGCAGGCGGAGAATGTGGCCGAAGGCTCGGTCACCCCGCGCTCGGTGCCCGCCACCTTTGCCGTGTATCCCGAAAGGAAATGGTACATCGCCTGCTCGGGCGTGAGCCGCGCGATGGGTGGCATGACCCCGAAGGCGTCGGCGGCGAGGAACACTACGTTTTTGGGATGTCCGCCG
>JBDTUV010000111.1:0-7706 GCA_040007575.1 Gemmatimonadales bacterium | reverse complement strand
CGGCTTTTCGGTGCGGACCAACCTGTTCGGCTTCGCGGTGGCCAGGGTGGACTATTCCATCCCCCAGGACCGGCGCGGCGTGAAGGGGTTATGGACGTTTAGTCTTGGACCGGCTTTCTAGAAGCGGGTAAGCGTAGGTGGTAAGCGGGTAAGGGCGTGAATGGGCTCTGCCCAGCCAGCATACCGAGTCATTCCGAGCGCAGCGAGGAATCGGCCCGGTTAACGATGCCACCACGATCTCGAACAGACGTCACGAGGGGCGATCCCTCGCTCTGCTCGGGATGACGCGCGAGTGCTGACGTCCTTACCCGCCTACCGCGTACCCCTTACCCGCTTACCTGCCTTCCCGCCTACCCGCTATCTTCCAACCCGTGAATCCCACAACCACTTTGCTGGTGGCCGCTGCCCTCTTGTCCGCCTGCGGTCGAAGGCAGGAGGTGGCCACGGACAACGCTCCGGCTTCAGCGCGGGGCGTGCCCGGCGTCAGCGTCCTGAGAATCCCTCGCGAGGGTGGCGTGGCGCGGCTCTACCGCGCGGCTGCGCTGGACTCGGCTCCCTGGAAGCCGGCCGATCAGCTGCCGGCCATAGAGCGCCCGATCGGCGCGGACCCCGAGCAGGGCCTCGTATTCGCCCTGGACCGCAAGAACAACGTGGTCGCCCTCGACCTCGACACGCGCAAGGTCCGCACCTACCTCGAGAATATCCGCTACGCTACGCTGGGCCCCGATGGAGCGCTGTACGCCGTTGATACCGGTGGCGCCGTGACCCAGTTAGTGCGGCGGACCCCAGTGCGGTTCCGCTCCAAGCTGCAGGGAAAGCCGACCCAACTACAGGGCACCATGGATGGCGCGCTGGTGGCACGGCTGGGAGGCGACCGGCCAGCACTGGAGTACCTGGGCTCGGACCAGGCGCCCAGCTCCACACCGCTCCCCAAGGGACAACTGGCCGCCAGCTTCCTGGGCGATCTCGTCGCCGTGGCGGCAGACACCGCCGTCGTGCTCTACGCCCCACAGCGAAAGTCGGAGCCGCGCTCCATCCCCATGTCCGGTGATGCCCGTGCGGTACTGTTCTCGCCCTCGGGGCACCGGCTTTACGTGGCCCGCGCGGCTGCGCCGCTGCTCGTCCTCGATCGTATGGACGGCGCCCAGTTGCAGGAAATCGAGCTTCCCGGCCCTGCTCGCGAGCTGCGCGGCGATATGTACGGTCGATGGCTGCTGGTCCGCCCGGAGCAAGGCGATTCGGTGTGGGTGATCGATGTGGGGACCGGGAAGTTTGTCGGGTCTACCACCGCGCGGTGGAGCGACGATCTGCCCGCGGTGGCGCCCCCCCAGACTTTGCTGGTCCGGAGAGGTGCCGATCTGGCCGGCCTCGATCTCTCGGCCAGCGGATTCACCGAGATGGGACGAATCACCGGGGGAGCAGCCGACTTCTGGCTCCCGCTGGCCTGGCAGCCGGCACACGAGACCGAGCTTCCCTTCGCATCCGACTCGGCTCTCGCCGCGGCCGACACCGGCCCCGCGAGGCCGTCCGTCTATCTCCAGGTGAGCAGTTCGCAGAACCCAGCCTGGGCCAATGAGCTCTCGGCCAAGCTCAGCGCGGCCGGCCTGCCCGCTTCGGTGCTCACCCCGCGCCGGTCGGAGGAAGTCTACCGGGTGGTGCTTGGACCTTACGCGACCCGTGAGCAGGCGGAGGCGACCGGCCGGAAGATCGGCATGCCGTCGTTCGTCGTCCTGGCTCAGGAACAGCCCGCGGCTCAGTAGCTTCCCCTCCTCACCGACTGGGATTCGACGGCATGAAGCTCACCAAGCTGGAGCTGTCCGGTTTCAAGTCCTTCGCGGATACCGTATCCCTGACCTTCGAGGAGGGCGTCACTGCCATCGTCGGACCCAATGGCTGCGGAAAATCGAATGTCTCCGATTCGGTGCGCTGGGTGTTGGGTGAGCAGTCCGCCCGACTGCTCCGCGGCGGCAAGATGGAAGACGTCATCTTCCAGGGTTCCGCCAATCGGCGCCCGGTGAACGTCACCGAAGTCTCGCTCTTCCTCGATAACAGCGATGGCGAGCTGCCCATAGCCTACCGCGAGGTCGTGGTCACCCGGCGGCTCTCTCGCTCGGGCCAGAGCGATTATCTCCTCAACGGCTCTCCGGTGCGGCTGCGAGACATTCAGGATCTGCTGCGTGGCACCGGCCTCGGTAGCGACGCCGGCGTGGTGATCGAGGCGAAGATGATCGATCTCCTGCTCTCCGACCGGGCCGAGGAGCGGCGATCCCTGTTTGAGGAAGCCGCCGGGATCGGGCTCTATCGCGACCGCAAGCACAGCACCGAGCGGCGGCTGGAGGAGACCGCAGTCGATCTCCAGCGGGTCCAAGACCTGGTCGCCGAGGTGCAGTCTCAGATCCGGAGTCTGGCGCGCCAGCGCGGCAAGGCCGAGCGCCACGCAAAGCTGTCCGAGGAGAAGTTCGCGGTTCAGCTCACTCTGGCCCGCCGCCAGCTCGACCGCATCATGGAAGAGGCTGCGGGCATGGAGGCGCGCTTCCGGGTGCTGGCCGATCTGTTGCCCACGATGCGAGAGCGGCTGACGGAGAGCGACGTCCGACGCGATGAATCCGCGCGCGCTCGAGCCGCCGCCGAGGCGCAGCGGACTGAGATGACTTACCGTCTTGCCAGTCTGCGGGTTGAGGTCGGTAAACTCGATGGCGATCTCGCGCTCGCTGCCGAGCGCCTTGCCAACGCCGCGTCGCGGCGACTCCGTGCCGCCGAAGAGCGGGCCGGTATGGAGCAGCGCGCGGCCACCGCCGCTGCCGAGCAGGCCTCCGCGACGGAACACCGCGAGAGCGCCGCCGCCGAGCACGAGCGCATCCTGACGGAGTTGAGCGGCCGCGCCGAGGCGGAAGAGGATGTCCGGCGCCGGCTGGCCGAGCAGCGAGGCACGGTACGCCGGCTGGAGCAGGAGCTGCAGTCCAGCGCGGAGACACTGAAGGCGCTCGAGGGCGAGCGGACCGCCCTCGAAGGTGAGCTGGCCTCGCTGCGTGAGCGCGCCGGACAAGCAGCGGTGCGACGCTCCAGCCTCCAGCAGGAGCTGGCCGGGGCCCAACGGCGTCGCGATAGCGCGGTCGAGCGGGCCGGCTTCCTGACCCAGGAGATGAGGCGCGCGTCGGCCGCCACCGAGCACGCCCGCCACGCCCTCGCCGAAACCCGCGAGCATGAGGCCATGAACCGGGCCGAGCGCCGTCAGGCCGAAGAGGCACTGGCCCAGATGACCGCTCGCCGCCAGGCACTGGAGGAGCTGGAGCGAGACCGGGTGGGACTTGCCCCGGCCGCAGCGGCACTCCTGGCGGCCCGCGACCGCTTCGAAGGCGGCGTGCTCGGCCCGCTCAGCGATTTCGTCAGCACCGGCCGACAGGACGCCGAGCTGGCTGAGCGGCTGCTTGGCGACTGGATGCACGCGGTGCTGGTCCGGAACGAAGAGACTGTGAAAGCCATTCAATCCTGGCATGCGGAGCATCAGCCCGGCGCCCTCGTACTGCTTCCGCTCGATCCGGGACCCGTGACGCTTGCCGGGGTCCAGCCGGCCGACGAACGGTTGCGTGCCGAGGAGCCGGCGGCAGGCTGGGTCCGTGCTGCACTCGCCGGCTCGGAGGTTCTCGACGACTCGGGCCGGATCCTCCGACGGGCGAGCGGCGCCATTTTTCTGTCCGGCGCCGGCGCGCCCTCCGGTCCGCTTCGCCGCCGCGCCGAGCTCGCGGCCTTGGCACAGGACGTTGGTCAGGCGGAAGCATCGTTGGCTCACGCCGACGAGTCACTGCGCTTCACGGTTGAACGGCTGGCAGAGCGGGAGCGTACGGTGGCAGAAGCCGTCAGCGCTGCCGAGCTGGCCCGCGACGCGGAGCGGCAATCACTGGCTACCCGTGACGACGTCGTCCGCCTGGTGGGCAATCTCGCCCGCGAAGCGGCCGACTCCGAGGCTCAGCTAGAGCAGGTGACCGAGCGCGTCACCCGCTCGGAGCAGCGGCTGGCGGAGATCGATGCCGCCCTGGTCGATGGTGAGCTGAGCCGCGGCCGGGTCGAGAAGGAGCTCGGCACCTGCCGCAGCCGGCTGGCTGAGCTGGAAGCCGATCAGGAGAATGCCCGGGAGCAGCGCGCACACTGGCAAGTGCAGGAGGCGCACGTGGCGGGCAGCCTACGCGCCGCCACCGAGCGGCTCGAGCGGGCCGGACGCACTCGGGCGGAGGCGGAGGAGAGGGTTCGCGCGCTGATCGAGGAGCTGACCCGGCTCGATGCCGACACGGATTCCGTGGCGGCACAGCAAGCCGAGTGGCTCGAGGCCCGGGCGGAGCGCCGGGCTGCCCTGCAGGAACTGGAGGTTGCAACCACGGCGGCCGAAGCTTCTCTCGCAAATGCCGACGCCACACTGGCGGCCGCCGAGCAGGAGCTCGACGCCAACCGTGCCCAGCTCGAGGCTGCGGGCGACGAGAACCACGGCCTCCAGGTGCGGCTGACGGAGGCCACTGGAATCCGGCGGTCCATCGTGGAGCGAGTCGAAGCCGAATGGCATAAGCCGTTCGATCACCTGATGGCCTCGGCCGTATTGCTCGACCTGGACCTCGAGACCTTGGAGTCGGAAGCCGCGCGCATTGTCTCGTCACTCGATGCTATAGGGCCGGTCAACCCGCTGGCGGTGGAGGAGCACGCCGAAGAGTCCAACCGCCTCGATTTCCTCACCGCCCAGCGCGATGACCTGATCAGCGCCCGGCAATCGCTTCTTCAGGCCATCCGTGAGATCGATGGAACGGCCCGGACCATGTTTCTGGAGACCTTCACAGCGGTGCAAGCCAATTTTTCGAAGGTCTTCCACACCCTCTTCGGCGGCGGTGAGTGCGAACTGAGGCTGGCGAATCCGAACGACCCGCTCGAGAGCGAAATCGATATCCATGCCGCGCCCCGCGGCAAGCGGACCCAGCGGATCCATCTGCTCTCTTCCGGAGAGCGCACGCTCGTGGCAGTCTCGCTCCTTTTCAGCATCTATCTCACCAAGCCGAGCCCTTTCTGCCTCATGGACGAGGTAGACGCCCCGCTGGACGACGCCAACGTCGGCCGGTTCACCCGGCTGCTCGAAGAGTTCAAGCCGGACACCCAATTCCTGGTCATCACTCACAATCCCCGAACGATGCAGGCGGCCGATGCGGTGTACGGTGTCACCATGCAGGAGCCGGGCGTGTCCACGATTGTGGGGGTGAGGCTGGGAGAGCGGGAGCATGTCTGAAGGGGTCAAGAGTCTAGGGTCTAGGGTCAATCCGGCCTAGACGCGCTCCTACGGCCTCGTGCAGGTGGCACGTAGCGTGCATCTTAGACCCCAGACTCTAGACCCTAGACCCTAGACCCTCCGGAGTTCCGAACAGAATGCTGATCGTCATGCGCCACGGCGCAGCAGAAGAGGAGATTCAACGCGTCGCTGCCACCATCGAAGAGATGGGGTATCAGGCGCGGCCCATGCCTGGTAAGCAGCGCACCACCGTGGGTCTCGTGGGCAACGACGGCCGCGTGGACGGCTCCCGGCTTGCCGCACTGCCCGGGGTGCAGGAGATCATCCACGTCACCAAGCCCTACAAACAGGTATCCCGCGAGTGGAAGGCGGAGTCCACCGTGGTCCGCCTTCCCGGCGGTCTCTCTGTGGGCGGTGACGAGGTCGTGGTCATGGCGGGACCCTGCTCGGTGGAGAGTGAGCGGCAGATTCTCGACGCCGCGTGGGCGGTACGCGAAGCAGGAGCCACGGTGCTTCGCGCGGGCGCCTATAAGCCACGCAGCTCCCCCTATTCGTTTCAGGGCCTCGGGCGCGCCGGCCTCAAGCTGCTGGCGCGGGCTCGGGAAGAGACTGGGCTGCTCATCGTCACCGAGGCGATGGACGGCGAGGAGATGGACTTCGTCGCCGAGACCGCCGACATCATCCAGCTGGGCGCTCGGAACATGCAGAACTATTCCCTGCTGAAACGGGCCGGCCGGTCAGGGAAGCCGATTCTTCTCAAGCGAGGCCTCTCAGCCACGATTCAGGAGCTCCTCCTGTCGGCTGAATACATCCTGGCCGAGGGCAATCCGAACGTCATCCTCTGCGAGCGCGGGGTGCGCGGCTTCGATCCAGCTACGCGCAACATCTTCGATCTGAGCGCCATCGCCGTGGTGCACGGCCTCTCCCACCTGCCCATCCTGGCCGATCCGAGCCACGGTACCGGCCACCGCGACATGGTCATACCGATGGCGCGCGCGGCGGTTGCCGCCGGCGCCGACGGGCTCCTGGTCGAGGTGCACCCGAGCCCTGACCGCGCCTTGTCGGACGGAGCACAGAGCCTCTACCCGGAGCAGTTCGACCGCATGATGAAGGAGATCCGGCTCATCGCCGAGGCGATCGGCCGGCGGGTGGCAGAGCCGATGGGGATACGGGCGTGATGGGCCGCTGGTTGATCCTGCTTGGGCTGGCCGGGACGACATCGGCGCAGGCGCAGGATGCGGGAGAGGTCATCGGCCGTGCAGCGCGAGTCTATCGATCGCTCGCGAGCCTTCAGGCCGATTTCGTTCAGGTGATCGACAACCCGATGATCGATAGTGCAGAGAGCAAGGGAACGCTGGTGCAGGCGGGGAACTCCAAACTCGCCATGCGCTTCACCGATCCGCCAGGCGAAGCCATCGTCATAGACGGCAAGCACGTCTGGGTCTACACTCCGAGCACCGTACCCGGCCAGGTTCTTCGTCTGAGAGCGCCCAGCGGTGGTCCGGCCTACGGCTACAATCTTCTGGCCTGGCTGCTCGATCGCCCCGCCGAGCGCTACCGCCCGTCATACGTCCGCACCGAGCGACTCGGCGGCCGCACTACCGACGTCATCAAACTGGTGCCCGCCGTGCCGGATATGCCGTTTACCGAGGCCGTGATCTGGCTCGACCGGGAAGACGCCCTGCCCCGCCGGCTCGAGATCCACGAGCAATCCGGCGCCACCCGCACTCTCCGCCTGGCCCGGCTCCGGGTAAATCAGAAGGTGCCGGAGCGAACCTTCACCTTCAAGGTTCCCGCCGGCGCCAGAGTAATCGATCAGTAGGGGCGTCGCCTCTACGGATTCCCCAGAGCCTCCTCGACGCGCTTCGCCGCACTTTCGCTGAGACCTGCCTCCCGGGCAAGTGTAACCGCAGCCCGGCTGACCGTCCGGTAAAGCGTGCCGTCTTCGGCACTCAGCGCCTTCAGATGAGCTCGAATGGTCTGCTCATCACCCCGCCGGACCGCACCGGTCAGCGACCCCGCCGGCCCCAGGGCATTCAGATTGGCAACTGCCCCACCGAGGAGCGGTAGATAGATACGCGCCGCAATGTCCGGCGGCACTCCTGCGGCGCGCGCGAGCCGTTCTGCCACCCCCACCAGCGCGACTGTGTAGTTGGCCACGAACGCCGCTCCCGCGTGATAGGCCGGCTTGGCCGCGGCCGGAATCCGCACCGGAATCATCCTGAGCGTGTTAGCTAACCGCTCGGCGGCCACCAGCGCGCGATCGTCTCCCTCGATGCCTACGTACGCGCCTTTCAGCCGCTCCGCGGCGGTACCGGCTTCGGCCACCGATTGAAGCGGATGGAACGACCCGCACGCCGCACCGGTCTCCTCCAGCGGCAGCAGCGCGTTCCGGTCTAGCAGGCCGGAGAGATGGAGAACGACCTGATCCCGGGAGATTGCA
>JBDTUV010000110.1:0-7813 GCA_040007575.1 Gemmatimonadales bacterium | reverse complement strand
CGTAGCAGTAGGTGCAGCCGAACTCGCAGCCGACATAGGGATTGATCGACCAGAACCCCATGCCGGTAGAAGCGGGTGTGTTGAGCACCGAGCTGACCGGCAGGCCGATGAACCTGGTGCCCCGGTTGCGCTCGTCCAGGACGGGTAAGCGGGTAGGTTGGTAAGCGGGTATGCTGGGTAGCAAGTCGAACTGGGGAACATTCCCAGGTCCCACCCGCTGGTACTTACCCGCTTTCCCGCTTACCCGCTTACCGCCCGCCGTCATCCGCACTTCCCCCACCCGCACTGGGTGCAGCTGATGCAGCCCGAAGAGCGCACGATCGGTCCGGCACAGTCGGGGCAGACGCGAATCAGATGCGGGGCACTCGGCTGGTACGTTGTAGGCTTGCCTTGAGACCTTCGACTCTGCTCAGGGTAAACACCGCCGAAGGGCTCGGAGTCGGAAGGAAGAGCTGACATAGTGCCCCCTAGCTTCGGTGTCTATTCGGTACCAATTTCCCGAATATATACCGAAGAAAGGGAAGGCGTCAAGCACCCCCAAAAGTCCATACTTATGCCGAGGCAGGGTTGCAATCGTGCACATCGGCTGCCACGTTGACACAGGTATTACAAACCTGGCACCTGCAACATATTCTCAGCACCGTTTTATCAGGAGAAGACTATGAAAGCCTCCGGCCTGCTTGCCCCCGCCCTTCTTCTCGCCGCAGTTACGTCCCCGGCGGCATCTCAGCAGGCCGGCGCGCTCGAGTTCGGGGCGTTCGCTCAAGCCAGCTATTTCCAGCGGAGCATCGGTTTCGAACAGGGCTCCGGCGGTGGCGGAGTCCGATTCGGCTTTTTCCCGACACGTTATCTCGAGCTGGAGGCGGAGGGAGCCTTCGTGCCGACCGAGGGACGGGCTGGCATGAACGTGTCTTACATCCCGCTGCGCGCCCGCCTCCTGTTCAACTTGCCGGTGGGAGAGCACGGCGCCCTTCTGGTAGGGGGCGGTTACGCCCGAAATGAGTTTCGGAGGGACATCGATACTCATGAGAACGGAGTAACCGGTTTGCTCGGAGCCCGCCTCGGCCTTCCCGGGATCACCTCCATACGCATCTCCACTTCCGTGGATTACATACCGTCACCCAGTATCGAGCTTTATCCCGGCGCCACTCTCGAGCCCGATCACAACATCAACTGGAACATACAGGTCGGGCTCGGCTTCCTCTTCGGTGGAGGGCACTGGGGTGTTGCCCAGCGACGTGAGCCGACTCCTGTCGCACCCCGCACCGACTCGCTGGCAATGCACGCCCGGCGTGACTCGCTGGCGTTAGCCACGCGGCAGGACTCGCTCCGCGCAGCCCAGGCGGCGCAGGCGGCACAGAACAGGCTCCGCGACAGCGTTCGCATAGCAGGGGAGAAGGCGAATGCCCGGCAGCAGGCGCTGAGCGATAGCCTTCGACTCGCCGCGCAACAGGACAGCGTTCGCACGGCGGCGCTGCGCGACAGCCTGCGCTCGACTCAGAATCGGGCTCGCATGGCCGCCCTCCGTGACAGTCTGGAGCGGTTGGCATTGCGGGACAGCCTTCGCCTGATGATGGCACAGAGACAGACACGGCTAACCCTGCGGGGGGTGAACTTCGAGCTGGGCAAAGCCGTCCTGCTCCCGATCTCCCGTGACATTCTGGAAGAGGTCGCCCGATCACTCGTCGCCAACCCGCAGGTGCGGGTGGAGGTCGCCGGCCATACCGACAGCTCCGGATCGCGGGCATTGAACGAGCGACTCTCGCTGGCCCGGGCAGAGTCAGTCAAGGCGTTTCTGATCGAGAATGGGGTCAACGCCGACCAGCTGGCGGTTCAGGGTTATGCTTCGACCCAGCCGGTCGCCACCAACAAGACCGCCTCGGGCCGAGCCCAGAACCGGCGGGTGGAGTTGAGACGGATCGATTAAGGAGCCAACTTCAGAGGCGTGAACTTTGCCTTCGAAGACGCGCTCCCCGTCCTGAGCCGGACTCCGGCGGTCCTCCGCAGTTTGCTGGCGGACCTTCCGGAGTCCTGGACCAGCGGAACAGAAGGGCCGGATACCTGGAGCCCTTTCGACATCGTGGGGCACCTGATCCACGGTGAGCGCACCGATTGGATCGTCCGGACCGAGATCCTGCTCGCCCACGGCGAGACCCGTGCGTTCACGACATTCGACCGCTTCGCTCAGTTCGAGGCCTCGCGGGGCAAGACTCTCCATGAGCTGCTGGATTCCTTCGCCGCCCTCCGGGCCGCGAACCTGACCCGGCTCGAGTCGCTCGGGCTCACCTCCGAGGACCTCGAGCGCCGCGGCCGGCACCCGGAGCTAGGACCCTGTACCCTGGGCGAGCTGCTCGCCACCTGGGTGGCACACGACCTGAGTCATATCGCGCAAATAGCCCGGGTGATGGGCCGCCAGTACACCGAGGCCGTCGGTCCTTGGCGTGCCTACCTCCCGATGCTGGACATCTCTCGTCGGTGAGCGAACCACTTCCTCCGGACAGGAAGCCGGCGGGTAGCGTTGCGTCCGGGATGAATTGGATGGGATGCCTGACGCTGCTGCTGTTCTGGCTTCCCGTCATTGGGCCTTTCATCGCCGGCCTGGTCGGTGGTATGAAGGCGGGTTCGGTCAAAAATGCGCTTCTCGCCGTCTTCGTTCCGGCGGTCATGACCGGTGTCATGGCAGCGGTGGCAGTGACCTACCTGGCTGATGTGTATTGGGGTGTACTGGCGGGGCTGGGCGGTGTGGCCCTGTCCCTCATCAACATCGGGCCGCTGCTGCTTGGTGCCGTTCTGGGTGGTCTTTCCGCCGGGGTTTCGCGCCGGTGGAGCCGGGGCGGGGGCCCGAATCGGAGAAGGCCAAGCAATGGATCCTGAGCGCACGGGTGCAGGGGGGGCCGGTTCGCCCGAGCTGGCCAAGGTGGTGGAGAGGAACATCCGGGCCCTGGTGGCGCACCAGCAGGAGGAGGAGGGGAGCCGGGGCGCTGTTCCTCGCCACGTTCGTCCTGATCACCCAGAAGCGAATGGCTGCACTGGTCACCAAGCGGGCCGAGCTGGACCTTCAGATCAGCCTGCTCGCGGAGCACGAGATCACCCGCTTGATCACGCTGGTCACGGCGATGGCGGAGCGCATGGGAGTGGATGGGGCGCAGGATCCGGAGCTGGCCGAACTGTCACAAGATGTCGCGCCGGAGAAGGTGATCGAGAAAATGGAGGCCCAGAAGCGGGCTCACGAGCCCAAAAGGCGGTGAGATGCGGTCAGGGGTGCTTGCGCAGGACGCGTCGGCCCTCTTCGTGCGGTAGTATGAAGTCGTCCTCGCTCGGAGGGCGGACCCAGAGATCAAAGGCCAGGAACAGCGTCTTGGAATAGGGAAAGAACGCGACAGGCACCACCAGCATCAGAATGACCGTCGTAAACTGGAAGAGGTCCCACGGGGGGTCGGGCCAGGTCCAGAGCAGGAATCCCACTACCCAAATCGAGAAGACGGTCTCCACCGCCATGAGATTGAAGAAGTAGGCGCCCAGCCAGTAGCCCTCCTCCCCCCGCTCGAAACCCAGACCACATACCGGGCAGTTCGGCACCAGACGCGACCAGGTGACGAAGACCGGCCGGCCGCCGCAATGCGGGCAGCGCAGACGCAGGGCGCGCCCAAACAGTGAGCTGACGCGTCGGGAAGAGTGCGAGGGGGGCGGAGGAGCGCTGGGCATCGACATTTTCGAAAGCCTATCTTCTCATACTAGCAGCCGGTGCACCTGGGAGCGAGTCCTACGTCGTCCCGGCGGCCGGCATGTGCTCCTCCATCCACCGCTCGACGTCCCGCAACACCAGATCGAAGTTCAGGTCTGCGAACAGTCCGTGGTAGGCCTCGGGATACTCGCGAAACTCCCGGTCGGGGTGCCGCACTTTGGCAAAGAAGCTGCGGCTCCCGCTGGGCGGCACCATGCGATCCGCCGAGCCATGGAGGATGAGCAGCGGAACGGAAAGACTTTCAGCGCGTGCCTGCACCCGCTGGATGGCGGCGGTGACCTCGGTGGACAGCCGGGCGGTCCCCCGCCGGTGAAACAGTGGGTCTGCCAGGACCTTGTCCACCACGGCCGGGTCGCGGGCGAGACCCGAGAGGTCCATTCCAACTTCCAGAGAAAACCGGGGCCAGATCCGGGACATGAGTCGCCCAAGGGCCATGAGGAAGGAGGGGACACCCAGCTCTCCCAGAGGCGGCGCCGCCGCGATCACACCGCTCAGCCCGGCGGGGTAGTGGAGCGCGTAGTCGAGGACAACCAGACCTCCGAGGCTGTTCCCCAGGATAAACACCGGCAGGTCCCTCTCCCATTTCTGCACGCTGGCGAGAAAGGCATGCAGGTCGCCCCGATACTCGTGCCAGCCGCGCAGGTAGGCACGCTGGCCTGGTGAGCGGCCGTTCCCGCGCATGTCGTAGGCATAGAGCGCGATGCCGCGGGCCGGGAAATGGCTCGCGAGGGTAGGATAAAGTCCGCTGTGATCGCCAAGGCCGTGCAGGTTGATCAGCACAGCCTTCTTCGGCTGACCGTCAGGCGGCATCCAGGCCTGATAGTACAGCGGAAGCTCACCGGTGCCGGTGAAGGTGCCGTCCCGGTACTCCAGTCCAGGGACCGCGAAATTGGTCATCGTTCGTACGCTAACCAGCGGTTGATCCCTTACACAGTCCCCAACGCTTCCGAACCCCTTTTTGAGACGTCAGCGGCTGACGACGGTAGGCGCCCCCTCCAGCAGCCAGCGTTGGGGGTCCGCCGTCACCTGCTCAACGGTGACGCGGCGGACCTCACCCAAGCCGGACAGAAGGCCTGCCTCGGGGGAGAACTGGAGATGGTAAAGGCAGATCCCCGCATTCCGGGCATGCTCCGCCACGAACCCCGCCATCGCTGCTGGCCGCTCGGCCGAGAGGTTCGGCCCGGAATTCTGCCGGTGCCGCTCCAACGCCTGGATCACGAGCGACCGGGTCAGGCCCAGCTTGCGACAGCGTTCCCGGAGATGGCGCTCATCCTCCCGAGGGTCAGCGAGCCGGAGGCGGACCAGATCACAGGAGCACCGGCCGACGAGAATCCTCGCCACGGTCTGCGTGGGTGAGTGGATCGCCTTCAGCTTCTGTTGGTCAGGAAAAGCGGCGAGATCTGCGCTGAACCCGGGCGGCAGCATCGACCGCACTTCGCTCAGGGTGAGCGGGGTGGCGAGGTAAAGGAAGTAGCACATGGTGATGGGTTGACGGGATGTGGGTGTCGGTTGGTCTAAAGTCGAAGGTCTAGAGTCTAACGTAGACCCTAGACCCTAGACCCTAGGCCTTCGACTCTCTCAGATCGGCAAACCATCCCGCACCAGCACCAGAATCGCGGCC
The DNA here is from genome assembly GCA_040007575.1 of Gemmatimonadales bacterium. Taxonomy (GTDB): domain Bacteria; phylum Gemmatimonadota; class Gemmatimonadetes; order Gemmatimonadales; family GWC2-71-9; genus CAVVWJ01. The sequence continues at coordinate 2,447 of JBDTUV010000110.1, read as the reverse complement.
TGGGGGACGACCAGGTATTTCTTATCCTCGAAGGTGATCTCGACGGCTGCCTTGCGAAAAAAGATCGCGTGATCGCCGACCTTTGCCTGCATGCCGCGGGCCTTGGTTTCCCGGGTGTCGACCCTCCAGGGCTCGTCGTCGAGCGTGCTCAGGTCGGCCACGGGTGTACCCGGGCCTGTCGCCACGATCAATCCGGTTTGGACCTGCTGAGCGTCGATGGCGGTGGCGGGGAGATAAAGCCCTACCCGGGTCCGCTCATCTCCGTCCTCCGGAGTGATCAGGACCCGGTCCCCCACGACCATCAGTTTCTTGGGGAATTCCATTACCGCTTGCCGTTGCCCTTGGTCACCTTTTGACTACCGGTTCTCTTTTCCTTGCTCTCACTCTGGTGCACCGTCATCAGATCGGTGATCCGGAGCCGCCGGTTTGCCGTCGGCAGGCGCAGGCTGACTTCCTCTCCGATCTTTTTTCCTCCGAGGGCACGGCCCAGGGGAGAAGCGAGTGAGATGTGGCCATCATCGATGTCCATCATCTCCGCCAGCACCACCATGTAGACGTCGGTGTCGTTGGTGTCCAGATCGAGCACCGTCACGCGTGAGCCGAGGCCCACTTTGTCTGTTGGCGCCTCGGTGTTCGCGAGCTGGCCCAGCTGATTCAATCGCTGGTGCAGTTGTCCCAACCGGGCCTGCACGAACTGCTGACGCTCGAGCGCGGCCTTATACTCCGAGTTCTCCCGGAGGTCACCGAGCTCGACGGCCTGAGCAATCGCTTGAGGCAGCAAAATGTTCAATTCATGGCTGAGCTGGTCGATCTCTCGTCCCAGCTTTTCCCGCATCTCACGAATCATGGTTACTACCGTGCGCAAAAAGGACGGCCCGGAGAGTTACATCTCCAGGCTTTGGAGGATTGTTCTATCTAAACATACTCGTCCGGAGCGACGGGCGGAATAGCGGGTAGCTGTAAGATCATGACAACCAACGTCTTAATATATTGGATCCCGATGCCGACCGCTTATCTGACACTCGCCATCCTGCTTCTTGCGAGCCCCGCGCTGGGGGCCTGCCGGCAACGCCAGGCACCGCCAGAGTCCGCCGGCGGTGCGGCCTCGGTCGACGCTCCGCCGCAAGCGCCCGGTCCTGACGGTGCGGCGGACTCGGTACTGGTGGATGTGCAAACGATCGATTCGACCATCCGGGTTGACGCCCGCTATGCCGGCGCCAACAACTTCACCGGAGCGCGGTTGCCAGGCTACGACGCGCCTCGCGCGCTGCTGCGACGGGAGGTTGCCGCCGCGCTGGGCCGGGTGCAGGCCCGGCTCCGCACCGGTGGGCTTGGCCTTCTGGTTTTCGACGGATATCGCCCCGTGCGGGCCACGCTCGCCATGGTAGACTGGGCGAATCGCACCGGCCAGGCGGATCTCCTGAACGACGGGTACATCGCGCGGAGGAGCCGGCACAACCAGGGTGTGGCGGTCGATCTGACGCTGGTGGATCCGGCAAGCGGGACCCAGATGGACATGGGAACGCCGTTCGACACCTTCTCCGAGGCAGCCCACACCGCCAATGCTGCCGGCCGCGTGCTCCGCTATCGCCAACTTCTGGTGCGCGTCATGGAATCGGAAGGTTTTACCAACTACGAGAAGGAGTGGTGGCATTTCACCTACCCGGTCCCCGGCGCGGTGCCCTTCGATAGGGTGATCCACTGATAGGACTATCGCAGCTGACGTGGCTGGAGTAGGGAAACTACCGAGATCAGGTCTTGGCGGTTCCTTGACACTCATGAAATCAAAGAGTAAAGTGCGGCTTGCTATCGGGTTCCCTCGTCTGAGCGGGTTCTTGCCAACCAGGATCAACGCGTAATGCTTCTCAGCACCGTCGCCTCGCGCTCCCTCCGGTTGGTCGCCGCAGTGTGCCTGCTTGCGCTGGCGCTGGCCGGGTGTAGTCCGGAGCACTATCCCCAGACGACGCTGCTTCCGCGTGGCGACTTCGCCAGGATCGCCGACGATCTTCTGGACACCACGGTCAAGTGGGCTCTCCTCGTGTTCGTGCTGGTCGAGGGGGTGCTGGTATACGCCATCTTCCGGTTCCGGGGTAAACCCGGCGATCCCGAGCCGCACCAGACCCACGGCAATACCACGGTCGAGATCATCTGGACCGTGATTCCAGCCCTGATTCTGGCCGTCATCGCCGTCCCGACCGTCAAGGCCATCTTCCAGACCAACGCGATTCCAGACAAAGATGCCTTGACCATTGAGGTCGTGGGCCATCAATGGTGGTGGGAGTTCCGCTACCCCGAATACAACCTGACCACCGCGAACGAGCTCCACGTCCCGCTCGGCCGGACGGTCTCGCTCCGCATGGGCAGCAACGATGTCATTCACAGCTTCTGGGTGCCGCAGTTCGCCGCCAAGCGCGACGTGTTCGCCAACCGCGAGACCCGGATGTGGT
>JBDTUV010000109.1:0-7852 GCA_040007575.1 Gemmatimonadales bacterium | reverse complement strand
GGACACAAAGGGCTGAAACAGCCGCTCCCGAACCTCTTCCGGGATACCGGGGCCGTTGTCCTTGATCTGCAGCCGCACCGCGTGCTCCAGGTCGGTCCCGTGCGGAATATCGGCGGCTTGAACCGCGGCCACTGCCACCGTGATCTTGATCGGACCCCGGGCGGACTGCACCGCATTGAGAACCAGATTCGCGACCACACGATGAAGCAGATCTTCATCGCCTTCGAGGACCGTATGTCCTCCCTCGACGGTGATGGCCGCATCCGGCCGGCAATCAGGGTGGGCCCGGATCAGCCGCACCACAGCCACCACTACAGCATGGAGGTCCATGGGCGCGAACTGCGTCGCCCGCACCCGGGCGAAGTCGAGGAACTCGCTCAGCAGCCGGCTCAATCGGTCGCTCTCCCGAACGATCAGGCCGGCCAGGAACCGTTCGTCCTCATCGGCGTGCTTGGATCGCGCCAACTGCTCCACCGAGCTCCGGATCGAGGCGAGAGGGTTACGAATCTCGTGAGCCAGCGACGCGCTCAGCTCCGCCACCGCTTCCAGCCGCTCCGCGCGCATGTGGAGCTCCTGCACCTCTTTGAGATCTGAGATGTCGGTGAAGATGGCGGTGACCGATGGCGCTTCCTGTGCCTCCTGCCGGAAGGTGGTAGTGCTCAGCCCGATCGGGAACATGCGCCCCCCACCCTGCACCACCATTCCCTCCCCTCGACTGATCTTGCGCCCATTCCGGATTCCGGCCACCGCGGCCGCCCACAGCTCGGACGACCGGGTCTTGAGATGGTCGAGCACCGGAAATCCAATCAGGGATTCACCGTCGAGGTCGAGGAGACGCTCCGCTGTCGGATTGATGAACGCCAACCTCCCGACGCCGTCCACGGTGAGTACGCCCGATCGGATGTTGCGAAGAATGTCGTCCGCCTCTAGCCGGACCCGCTGCAGCTCGGTGGCGAGAGTGGCCTGCTCCATACTGGCCTCCCGGAGCCGGTGCCCCAGGACCGCGACGATCGCAAAAAGCAGATTGTACACCACCATCTGCGCCCAGGAGGCCCTGTCGAGAGCGTCCCCATGGGTCCAGATGGTGTCGCCCAGGTACAGGAGCGATGCCAGAACGGCCGTCGCTACCACCCACGCCGGAGACATGAGCATGGCGTAGGCGACCACGACCAGTACGTACAACGCCGGGAAGGCCGATTGCGGCTGGCCGGCGAAATGAACGACCGTGGTGACCAGACCCAGGTCGACCAGCGCCTGGACCAGGAAAAATGGATTCCCGGGCTTCCGGTTCAGTAAGAATACCGTGCCCGCCCCGTATCCGGTGAACACCAGGGCGAACACCACCGCCACGCTGACGATGAAGGATTCCTGGGGGCGCTCGGTCCAGACCAGCCCCGCCCCGAGCAGAACGCCCGTAGCCAGCACCAGCCGGCCAACAAAGAGCCAGGTGAGCAGCGTTCGCTGGTCGGGAAGGGTGTTCTTTCCCGGTCGGCGCCGGTCCTGCACCGTCGGGACCGAAATCCGCCCCGACGGAGCGTGAGAATCCATCGTACCTCGAGTCGCGGTGTATTTGGGGGCCAGCCGAAGATAGAGAGGGCGACCACACAGGCGGTAGTGGGCCTATCATTAGACCATGGCTTGGACGGTCTATGTCGCCCGCTGCCGCGACGGCAGCCTGTACACCGGCGTCACCACTGACCCTGCTCGCCGGCTGGCCGAGCACAATTCGGGATACGGCGGTTCCTATACCCGTTCAAGGATACCCGTCGTCATGGTGTATTGGGAGTCGGCAAAGGACCGATCCGGGGCTCTGCGGCGAGAGAGCGCAATCAAACGGCTCAGCCGTGCCCAGAAGGAAGAACTGGTGGCCCGGGGGTAGCAGCTACCCCAGCTGTGGTCGCTCGGCATTCCACCCCGGCATACACCCGTGCCGGCGAAGCACGCCGCTCCATTCCCGTGTAACTCGAGGACCTCTGGCTGCGGGGAGCTGTGCTCAGGCCGGCACCGGCCGGGAGCTCCGAGAGCGAGCTGGGCGAGTCGAGATGAGCACCACCGTCGACGCCGACACCCAACCGGTATACCATCTCGCCCCCAAGCCAGGCGGCAATGACGGCAAGCACCATCGCGGAAAGGCCCGCCACGATCGCCCCCGTCGGTGGCAGTGAGGGATCATCGTGCCTGACCACCCAGCTCAAGACAAACAAGGCCAGCACGGCCACGTTCACCACCCCATGCCAGAGTCCGATATGCTTGGCCCGGGTCCCGCTTGGAATTCCCACCCAGTCGAGCCATCCGAACAGCGCCGCTCCGAGCCCTCCCACCACACCGGCGCCGATCATGTAGTACGCCGCCACCGCCCATTGCGACTGGTCTGAGATGAGATAGATGACATCGTTTACTCTGTTCTCCAAGGGACGGCTCCTCAGCGTTGGCGCCAGCTATGAGCGTCTGCTGCACCTCTTGCGTGACTGATGGAAAATGGACCGAACGAAAGGTTTCCGGATCTGACGCATGACCGGCTCAATCCCGCCGCTTAGCACCCCGGTCCAGTACCTGGCGCACCGTGAAGATGAGACTGTCTGCGGAGAAGGGTTTCTGAAGAAATGACGTACCGCTGTCCTCTATTCCGATCCGGACTTTGTCGCCTTCAGCATAGCCGGACATATAGATCACCCTGACTCCCGGCCACCTCTGGACCAGCCGCCGGACGAGATCCGGGCCGCCCATATCCGGCATTATGACGTCGGTGAGGACCAGGTCGATGGCACCGGCCACCGTCTCGGCGGTGGCCAGCGCCTCCTCACCGTTGCTGGCGGCTAGCACCGTGTAGCCCTGGTTCCGCAGGACCCTGGTAGCGACGGTGCGGACTGCATGCTCGTCTTCCACGAGCAGTATTATTTCCGACCCTCGGGTGGGCTCCAAGGGAGGCTCGCTCGGTGGGGTTGTCTCATCTTCCGAATCCACACGGGGGAAGCAGATCCTGAAGGCGGTTCCCTTTTCGGGCTCGCTGTCGACCCAGATGTAGCCCGCGCTTTGAACCACGATCCCGTACACCGTGGCCAGGCCCAGGCCGGTGTTGTGGGTCGTCGGTTTGGTGGTGAAGAACGGCTCGAAGAGTCGCGCCTTCACCTCCGGAGCCATACCGTGTCCGGTATCGCTTACCACCAGCATGACGTAGGGACCCGCCGGAATGTCGATTCCCACCTGCCGGTACGCATACCCTTCCGGCAGATCGACCTCCAGGGTCTCGATGGTGATGCGGCCACCACCACGCATGGCATCGCGGGCGTTGAGCACCAGGTTCATCACCACCTGCTCCAGCTGGCCGTAATCGGCCTCGACCGCGCCAAGAGCCACCGATAGGTGGGTAATCAATCGGATGTCCTCACCCAGCAGCGGGCGCAGCATCCGCTCCATGCCGGAGACGACTTCGTTGAGACTGAGCGCCTGGCGGGCCACGAGCTGCTGCCGCCCGAAGCCCAGAAGCTGGCGGGTCAGGTGCATTGCCCGGTCCGCCGCCTTACGGATCTCGTCGGCGTCCGCCCAACGGGGGTCGTCCCGCTCGAGCGTGGTCAGGAGAAAATCGCTGAACCCCATGATGATCATCATCATGTTGTTGAAGTCGTGCGCGACTCCCCCGGCCAGGCGGCCTACGGCCTCCATCTTCTGGGCTTGGCGAAGCTGCTCCTCCGCCCGCCGGCGCTCGGTGAGGTCCTGCACGTTCACCGCGTAGCATATCACGCTGCCATCCGCATCCTTCACCGCGGTGGCGTCGATCAAGGCAGGGAACGTCATGCCGTTCCGGTGCACGCGCTCCGTCTCCCAGATCCGATGAGCCTTTTCGCCAGCTGCCGCACCTTTTCGGAGGAACTCGTCACGACGGGTGGGAGGGGAGAGATCGGCCATCAGCCTGCCCCGCAGATCATCTGCCGCCCAGCCATGCATCTGGGCGAACGCGGGATTCACGCTCTCGATGATCTCTCCATCGGCGCTGACGATAGCCACGCCCCAGCCGGCATGCTCGAAGATCCGGGCCCATCGCTGCAGCTCCCGCCCTGCCTCCACCCGCAGACTGATATCCCGCCCTACCCCGACGATGCCGTTTATCTCCCCGCCGGAGCTGCGCAGCGGAGACAGGGTGGTCTGCATGTGGTGAGCGCCACTGCGGGAGGGGAGGATCCAGTCGTAGGTGAGGGTCTCCCCCGCCAGCGCCCTGCGGTTCGCCATCTCGTGAATGGGAGCGGCTTCCGGGCCGACGATCTCGTCGATCCTTTTGCCGATCAGATCGCCCGGCTTGAAGCCCTCGCGCTCGAGCCAGCGACCGAAGGCGTCCACGCAGCGCTGCTCCCGATCCAGCCGGAAGACGACGTCGTCTATCGATTCAACCAGGCTCCGGAACCGTTCCTCGCTGGCCTGCAGGGCGCTTTCCGCGGCCGGGCTCTTCTCCCCAAGCTCGCGGGCGTAACAGACGAGCCCGCTGGAAGTCGGAGCGATCCTGATGGAAAAGCGCCGGGCCTGCGGCTCGAAATACTCCTGCAGCTCGACTTCGGTTCCCTGCGCGTGGGCGCGGAATGCCTCGGCTTGAATGCGGGTGCCTGCGAGTGCGGGGAAGGCGTGCCAGACGTTCAGACCGAGAAGCTGGGCCCGGCCGAACCCAAGGGGTGAGAGAAAGCGGTCGGCCCGCTCGTTCACGTGGGTGATATGCCACTCATGATCGCAGCCCAGGAACGCTTCGCCCATCCCATCGAGGATCTGGGCGGTCTGTCCCTGAAGAGCACTCTCGCGAAGCAGGACGGTGAGTCCATCCTGCGACGGGTAGGCGCGGACCTCCACCGGTCCCCGGTCACCGCTGTCGAGTATTTCGTGCACTACCGCAACGTGCTCGGCGTGCGCGCGGTGCAGGGCGCGGCCCAGTGACGAGTCGGCAAGAGCCGGGCGGTCCCAGATGACGGTGCCGAGGAGATCGGAGGACGGAACCCCCGACAGTCGGGCGAGCACCCGCTCGGCTTGGCGGTTCAGGTAGGAGAAACGCCAGTCGGAATCGAGGGCGAAGATGCCCTCTCCGACGCGCTCTAGCAGATCCAGCGGCTGGGTGGCGTTGAGCAACCCGATGAACCTTGGCAGTGAGGGGGCGTCTCAAGCTAAGACGATGACGCCTCCACTGCCAGACTCACATTTGAGGGCTGGCGCTGCCGGCTGGGATATCGGTCGAGGTGGCGGGCAATGCAATCCCCGCGCGCTGGGTCACCTCGGCCCCATAGAGAGCGCGATAGATGTCTTCGTTGCGCTGGATGATGCGGACGTAGTCGCGAGTCTCGACGAAGGAGATGCGCTCGGCAAAGACCTCAGGGTCCTCGACACCAATACGCTTGGACCAGCGCTCCACGCGCGAGGCCCCGGCGTTGTAGGCCGCGAGGATGTGGGTCCGCTGGTCGTAGCGGGTAAACAGCTCGCCCAGGTGCACCGCGCCGAGCTGTATGCTGACGTCGGGCTGATAGAGCAGAACGGGATCCCACACCGGATAGGCCAGGTCGCGGGCCAGACGCTCGCCCAGCTCGGGCATCACCTGCGCCAGCCCCCGGGCGCCCGCGGGAGAGGTGGCTGCAGGATTGAAATTGGATTCCTGTCGGATCAGGGCGGCTATCAGGCTCACGTCCAGCCGGTGTTCGGCGGCTTCGGCGAACAGCGCGTCTTCGTGAACCACGGGGTAAATCAGCCGGTAGGTGCGAGCGTCAGCCGGTGCACCCCGGGCCAGGGCACGCCGGGCAAGCTGAATGGCTTGCGAGGCCAGCCCCTGGCTGCGGAAGGCGTTGGCGATGATGAGCAGGCGTTCGGGTGACGAGTCGATGGACCGCGCCACGCGTTCCAGCTCCCACCGAGCCTCGGCGGCAAGGCCGAGCCGGGCCAGGAGGGCGGAGCGCGAGACCTGACCGTCGAGCTCTGGATCCGCCGAGAACGAGTCGGCTACCGCCGGAGGCACCCACGGTCCGATGCCGAGTCGCCGCGCACTGAGCGCCGAATAATAGGAGAGCGGATCGCGCGCCATGACGCCCTGCCAGCGGCCTCGAGCAAGTGTGCTGTCACCAGCATCGGCCCACGCCCTTCCCGCCCAGTACGTGGCAGCCAACGCCTCGTCGCTGACGGGATAGCGTTCAGCCAAGGCATCGAACTCCTGGGCCGCGAGTTTCGGTTCCCCGCCCAGCATCGCGATCATCGCGGCCCGGAAGCGCGAGGTCGGAGCGAAACGGCTGCTGGGGTAGCGGGCTGCCACGACACGATGCAGTCGGCGCGCTTCCGGGTCACCCCGATCATCGGAGGCGAGGTCGGCGCGGAGGAAGAACGCCGAGGCCGCAGCGGCCGTGTCGCGGGGATACTTGCGTGCGACTGCAATCAGCGCAGTGCGGCCCTTTTCGAGCTGGCCATCCCGCACCAGGGCGCGAGCCGACTGGTAGGCCGCAAGCGCGGCCAGAGATTTCGGCTTACGCACCAGCTTGAACTGCGCCGCGGCTTCGCTGTTGCGTCCCAGCCGTGTCAGGGCCGTCCCATAGGCAAATCGGTCTTCGCTGTCGCCCAGGCTTGCCGCCCCAGCACGGGAAAAGCCGCTGGCCGCGCGAGGGGCGAGCCCGGATTCCGCCGCTGCACGCCCCACGATCAGCTCTTCCGCGGGGGCGAGAGGTGCAAAGGTGCTGTCCAGAATCGCAATGGCGTCCCGCGCAGCCGCGCCGCCCGCTCGCGCTGCGGCAAGGGCGAGGAGCTCACGGCGGAGTGCAGCCCGGGGCACGCTGTCTGGCGTGGAGGCCAGCCGCAAGCGCAGGCCCGTCAGACGATCTCCCGCGGCGGCGTAGCGCCGGGCGGCTCCTTCCAGGTCTCCCGTGTGCTCGTGTGCACTGGCCTCTGCCCAGGGAATGCGGCCGCGGGTGAGCGGGTTGGTGATCCTGCGGTACAGTCCGGCGCGGGCAACGCTGTCGTCGGTCACCGCAGCGGCACGGAGCAGAAGCCAATCGGCTACAACAGGAAGCTTCTCCGCCGCACGGGCATACACGCCCGCGGCGCTATCGCGGGCACCGAGACGATCCAGGGCGGTCGCGAGCAGGAAGAGACGTTCGCCCGAGGGGTAACGTTGGACGGCAAGGGCGGCCTGCCCGAGCGCCAGAGAATCCCGGCGGAGCTCGAGCGCGGCACGGGCCAGCAACACGCGAGCGCTCCCGCTGTACAGGCTGTCCATCCACTGCTCGCCGGCCAATAGGTGCAGCACCTCGCTCCAGCCTCTCCACTCGCTTGCCGCCCGCGCCGCCAGGTAAACGGCGGCCGGCGTACGGTGAGAGGAGTCGCTGAGCCAGGGGGCCAGGATCCGTGTGGCCTGCCAGGGCCGGCCGCGAGCCATAGCCTCATCCGCCCGAACCAGCGCAGAGTCGAGCGTATGGGCGGTCTCTCCGGAATCGGCGACCGCGGCAGGCCGCACTGCGACTGGCCGCGGGGACACCGGAGGAAAGACAGCGATGCTGGCCAACCAGAGCCACACATGAACCAGATGAGTCACGGTATTCCGATCTGGAGAGAAGTCTATCTCGCCCTAGCCATGCAAATGCCGCGCCGCCGCAGACTTAGCCCTGGGAGGGCCGGAGCCGTGGTGGTGTCTCCGATTCTGCCCTGGACCTCGCAAACGGAGGGGGGCGGCAGGATCATGCACTCACTAGTTTTGCTGGATGACCGAATCCGATGACAGCAAGATCCGACTGGACAAGTGGCTCTGGGCGGCCCGGTTCTACAAGACCCGGTCGCTGGCCGCGGAGGCCATCGCCGGCGGGAAGGTCCAGGTCAACGGCGAGCGGGTCAAACGAGCCAAGCCGCT
>JBDTUV010000108.1:0-7862 GCA_040007575.1 Gemmatimonadales bacterium | reverse complement strand
TGCGGCAGCAGAAGGAGCGCTTTCCTAAAGCCGCCACCAAAGGAGATGCAGCCACGCTGGAGCGGCGTATCCAGGGCGAGTTGGCCCAACGTGGCGATCCTGACGCCGCCGAGGCCGTCGCAGCCGCCGCCGAGGCGGCAGTGGGTGTGCCTCCGATTCCCCCCGTAGCGCCCCTGCCACCCGTCCCACCAGTTCCGCCGGTCCCCCCGATCCCGCCGATGGCCGAGGGTTCCCGGTCCCATCGTGACGGCCGATGCGCCGAGGATGACGACGACATGAAGGTAGCCGCCCTGAATGCGCTGCTTCAGATGGACGAAGCGCGTGCCCGGCCGGTCCTCCGCCGCGTGCTGGCACGGCGCGATACCGCCTCCGTGTGTCTCCGCAGGAAGGCTGTCTTTCTCGTGGCCCAGCAACAGGCCGATGGAACCGAGGACATTCTGCTGGAATCGGTCCGCACCGACCCGGATCCAGAGGTGCAGCAGCAAGCGGTCTTCTGGCTCTCTCAAGTGGGGACCGACCGCGCCGTGAATGCCCTGGATTCCATTCTGCGCTTTTCCAAGAATCCGGAGATTCGGGACAAGGCAGTCTTCGCGCTGTCGCAGCATGGCAGCCCACGTGCGCAGCAGGCGCTGCGAGTCTACGCCGAGCGGGCCGAGGTACCGGAGCCCGCGCGTGAGAAGGCGATTTTCTGGCTGGGACAGAGCGAGTCTGCTGAGAATGCCGCCTTTCTCCGTTCACTATATGGCCGGCTCAAGAGCGACGACCTCAAGAAAAAGGTGGTCTTCTCGCTCTCTCAGATGGGAGGCCCGGAGAACGGCAAATGGCTGCTCGGTGTAGCACGGGATTCATCGCAGGGTATTGAAATGCGGAAGCAGGCGCTCTTCTGGGCAGGTCAGGCCGGTGTGCCCATCGAGCAGCTCACCGTTCTCTATAGCAATGTCGCGGATCAGGCCATGCGGGAGCAGCTCATCTTCGTCTACTCTCAGCGAGACGAGCCCGCGGCACTGGAGAAGCTGATCGATATCGCCCGGCATGATCCCAATCCGGAGCTGCGGAAGCGGGCCCTCTTCTGGCTGGGTCAGTCGGAGGACAGCAGGGCGGTGCAGGTGCTTCAGGAAATCATCGAGCAGCCATAGGGTTGTAGGCAACCCTTTCCTCGATCCCGCCGTCTAAGCCTCACGTTCGATCCCCTCGTGAGGCGTGAATCCTCAGGTTCACCCCGCGCGTACGTCACCTTGTCCGCGAGTGGGCGACCCATGACTGCAATCGCACTCTCTCTCGCTCTGGCCAGCCTCGCTGCCGGTGGTCACACCGACTCACTCCAGCGCAGTCAGGGCGGCACTCCCGCTGTCCAAGCCCACCGCATCGGTAGCGACGCCATCGTCCTGGACGGCGTTCTTACCGAGGCTGGGTGGTCCGCGGCCACCCCAGTCTCGGACTTTACCCAACGGGAGCCAAACGAGGGCGCCGCGGCGACCGAACGGACTGACGTCCGAGTCCTGTATAACGATGACGCGCTGTATGTGGGCGCCCGCCTGTATGACCGCAGTCCGGATTCGGTCATGGCGCAGCTCGCCCGCCGCGATCGTATCGTGAGTGCGGACCGTTTTATCGTGTTCCTGGATTCGTATCACGACCGGCGCAGTGGCTTCTTTTTCGGCATCAATGCCGGAGGCACGCTGTATGACGGTACTCTGTATAACGACGACTGGGACAGCGACACTTGGGACGGCGTCTGGCAAGGCAGCGCCGCCCGCGATTCTCTGGGGTGGACCGCCGAACTCAGGATTCCCTATTCCCAACTTCGATTCCAGCGGCAGGAGGCTCAGCGGTGGGGCATCAACTTCAAGCGGGAGATCGCACGGCGTAACGAGCGCAGCTACCTGGTCTGCACCCCCAGCAACGGGAGCGGTTTCGTCTCGCGCTTCGCAGACCTGGTCGGCATCGAACAGGTCAGGCCGCCTGCCCGTCTGGAAGTCCTGCCCTACGTCACCACGCGGGCCGAGTACCTGAGCCACGAGGCCGCGGATCCCTTCAACGACGGGTCCCAGCTCGGTGCAGGCATCGGCGGTGACCTCAAGCTCGGCATCGGTAGCAACCTGACGCTGGACGCCACGGTGAACCCGGACTTCGGCCAGGTCGAGGTGGACCCTGCAGTCGTCAACCTGAGCGATGTCGAAACCTTCTTCGACGAGCGGCGTCCCTTCTTCGTCGAGGGAGCCAGCATTTTCGAGTTTGGCTATGGCGGGGCTAACGACAACTGGGGCTTCAATTGGGCGAATCCCAGCTTCCTCTACAGCCGCCGAATCGGCCGTGCTCCTCAGGCCGACCTTCCCGACGACTACGACTACGCCAGCGTGCCCAGCGGGAGCAACATCCTCGGCGCCGCCAAGCTGTCGGGCAAGGTGGGGAGCTGGAGCCTGGGCGCCCTCAATGCGATCACCAGCAGGGAACGGGCTCGGTTCTCACTGGGGCAGCAGCGGTGGCAGCAGGAGGTCGAGCCGCTCACCTACTACGGGGTCTACCGCGCACAAAAGGAGATCGGGACCGGCCGGCACGGCCTCGGCCTCATGGGTACCGTCACCGCCCGGTCCTTTGACGAGGCTCCGCTGCGGAACGAGCTGAGCTCCAGCGGGCTTGGCTTCGGGCTCGACGGATGGACCACTCTGGACAAGAACGGCGTATGGGTGGTGAGCGGCTGGACGGGACTCAGCCGGGTGACCGGCACCACCGAGCGGATGCAAAGCCTGAGGGAAAGCTCGGTGCACTATTTCCAGCGGCCGGATGCCGGCTATCTGGGAATGGATTCGGGTAGCACATCGCTCTCGGGCTATGCCGGCCGGGTTTCGCTCAACAAACAGAAGGGCAACTGGATGTTCAACTCGGCGGTAGGTGTGGTCGATCCGGGTTTCGAGGTAAACGATCTCGGCTTCCAGTTCCGGGGCGACCAGATCAACTCGCATGTGATGTTCGGGCACAAGTGGACCCGCCCGAGCCGTCTGTTCCGGAGCTGGCGCCTCAACCTGGCCGGCTTCCGGAGCTACAACTACGGTGGGGACGTGACCTGGACGGGACTCTTCCTGACGGGTCTCTACGAGCTCAGGAATTTCTCGACCGGCCGATGGTTCGTGGCGTATAACCCCAAGACGCTGAGCGACCGGCGGACGCGCGGCGGGCCGCTCATGGTCAACCAACCCGGCGTGGAGTGGGATTTTCAGCTCGAGTCCGATCCGAGCAAGCGTTGGATCTATAGCGGCGGCCTCCATGGCAACCACTATCAGCGTGACTGGGAGCAGAGCTGGACCGCCTGGGCTTCACTCGAGTGGAAGCCAGGAGCACGGGTATCGCTGAAAGTAGAGCCTCAGATAGAACGGACCGGAACGTCGGCCCAGTATGTGGACACCTTCGATGACCCAGCGGTGACGCTCACTTTCGGGCACCGCTATGTGTTTGCCGATTTGGACCAGACCACCGTCTCTGCCAGCGTCCGGCTCAACTGGATCTTTACGCCCAAGCTGAGTCTCGAGGTCTATGCCCAGCCGCTGTTGTCGTCAGGCCGGTACACAGGGTTCAAGGAGCTGGCCCGGCCGCGAAGCTACGATTTTACGGCCTATCCCGATCCTTCCCCCACGAATGATCCCGATCGTATCGTCGTCGATCCGGACGGCCCCGGTCCGGCCGCTGGTCAAGAGATCGACGATCCAAATTTCTCTCTCGCCTCGCTTCGGGGCAATGCGGTGCTCCGCTGGGAATACTCGCCGGGCTCGACGCTCTTTCTGGTGTGGACACAGAACCGGTCGGATAGCGAAAGCATCGGGACGTTCCGGACGGGGCGGGCCCTGGATAGGCTCTGGGGAGCGGCAGGTGACAACATTTTCCTCCTAAAACTGTCGTACTGGTGGAATCCGTAGCCCAGCGGGCTGACGTGACTCCACTGCTGGCGGGCTCGAGGGGTGGACTAGTAGCTTTGCTCCTCCCGGACGCGCGTTTACCCTCTTCCTTGCCGGCATATGGATTGGCTCACCAGCCCCGAAGCATGGGTCGCCCTCCTCACCCTGACGGTCCTCGAGATCGTTCTGGGCATCGACAACGTGGTGTTCATCTCGATCCTGGCCGGCAAGCTACCACAGGAGCAGCAAGGGAAAGCTCGGCGGCTAGGACTGGCCCTCGCGATGCTGATGCGCATTGCCTTGCTGTTCTCCATCACGTTGATCATCAAGCTCACGGCACCTCTGTTCACAGTTCTGGGAGAGGAAATCTCTGGCCGTGACCTGGTGCTCATCGTTGGCGGCCTGTTCCTGCTGACCAAGAGTACCCGTGAGATACACGAGCGGCTGGAGGGCGATGAAGGCGGAACATCGGTCAAGGTGCGGCCGTCGCTGGGAAGCGTGCTGGTTCAGATCATGTTTCTAGACATCGTGTTCTCGCTCGATTCCGTGATCACCGCCGTCGGCATGGCTGAACACCTGGGAGTGATGATTGCCGCTGTGGTCATCGCTGTCGGCTTCATGATGGTTTTCGCCACTCCAGTAAGCGACTTCGTCGAGCGCCACCCCACGGTCAAGATGCTGGCCCTGAGCTTCCTGTTGCTCATTGGAGTAGCGCTGATAGCGGATGGCCTCAACCAGCACATACCGAAGGGGTACATCTACTTTGCCATGGCATTCTCGGTGGGCGTGGAGATGCTGAACCTGCGCATGCGGAGGGTCCAGACGAAGGCGGTCAAGCTGCGGCACCCCCAGCCTTAGGGGCAACGCGGAATGGTGGTAGGCCGGCGTTCCGTAGGGGCGACAGGCACCCGTAGGGGCGACAGGCACCCGTAGGGGCGACAGGCACCCGTAGGGGCGCACCGTGGTGCGCCCTCCAAGGTCTAGGAACCCATGCACTGCATGTTGACCCACCTTAGTGGATTTTCTTCTATGTAACGTCGGACAGCTGACATCTCCGCCTCCGTCCGGATGACGTGTTCGTAGTAGTTCCTTTGCCATAACCGCTGCCCGTCTGCGCCTGGTATCTGTCTGACCCGAAGCGTAACTGCCTGCTTAAAGGCAGCAATCATGGAACCCAGCGAACCACTCGCACGGTATAGATGTTTCGATCGTGATACCCCACTGCTGGCGGGAGTACCCTGCCCGTTGAGACAGACGATGCCATGAAGATGGTTTGGCATGACGACATAGCTGTCCAGCTCGACCTCTGGGCGAATCCGAGCAGAGCGAAGCCATTCCTCTTGGGCCACCTGGCCTCTACGGGAAAGCTCGACTCTTCCCCCCACTATTTCCCCAAAGACGTGAGCCCGCTGCCAAGTGCACATGGTTACGAAATACGCGTTAGCCTGGGCGTAGTCATGGTGCTGAAGCCGTGTGGTGCGGCGACCAGTGCGCATGAACCAATCCTGCATCGCCTAAGATTGCCTGCGGACTTCTTACCGTAGGATCCTTTTCGTTCGTCGGTTGCCTCCCGGGCGCACCGCGGTGCGCCCCTACAGACCCTTGCGCATGCGGAGGGTCCAGACGAAGGCCGTCAAGCTGCGGCACCCGGTCCCCTAAGCCCCCATTACCTTTCCGCGGTGTCTGCGCCCCGGCTTTGTCTGCTAGCGACCCTCTCCACCGCGCTCCTTCTGGCCTGTGGAGGCCCTAAACCGCCCGCGCCGGTAGTGGAGCTCCCCGCCTCGGGCGACACGATCACGACGCACGATTCAGACGTGACCGGAGCGGCGTGGCTCGAGGGTGACCGCTGGGCGATCCTTGCCGCGCCCAACGAAACTGCCGCCATCGTGGACTTCTCGGGCCAAACCGTCAGACGGCTCGGTGGCAGCCGGCCCAAGGACCTCCGCAACCCGACTACGCTCTTCGTCTCCCAGGACAGCTTGTACATCGGCGATTGGGGACAGCGCCGCATCACGGTCTGGACCCCAGCCGGGCGGCTGATTCGCTCCTTTCCCGCCTCGGATGCCCTGCGAGGCACACTACCGCAGGCCCGGGACTCCAGGGGCAACTTCTATCTGGACCAGTACCCATCAGCGGGTCCAGACGGAAGCGGAAACCGGGACTCGGCGGCGGTCCTGCGGGTAGATCCTGGGTTTGCTCAGGCAGATACGATCGCGAGGCTCGCTCCGCTGGATATAGCCGAGGTGGTCGGTGATGCGGGCCGGCGCTTCGAGCGCCGGGTGTTCGGCGGAGTGGACCGCTGGGGAGTCTTGCCCGACGGCTCCGTCTGGGTCGCCCGAGTGTACGACAATCGAGTAGACTGGCGGGCACCGGATGGGAAATGGACTCGGGGGCAAGCCTTGCCGGATCGGGTGCTGGAAGTCACCCGCTACGACCGGGAGCTATTTCTGCGGAAGTTTCCCCCCGAGCTGCGGAGCACCGCACAGGAGCTTCCGTTCGCAGCGATCAAGCCGCCGTTCGAGGTGGCGCTCACCAGTACCGCGGGCCAGGTCTGGCTGGAAAAGAGTCGCGCTCCCGCTGATTCGTCACGAGTCTATCACGTGGTGGACCGGCGCGGCCGGCTGGTCCAGGAGGTCCGTGTCCGGGGGCAAGGGCGTGTGCTCGCCGTGGGCCCAAGCGCTGCACTGGTGGCAGAGTCCACCCCCGACGGTACCCGCCTCAAGAGCGTCGACCTGGCGGCCACTGCCGGCAACCCGTAATCCCCGCTCCGCCCTTACAGATCGTCCGGAGGATTGTTCGAATGAGGCTCGAGTACTTCATCTGCACCCTCGTCGTTGCCTTCACGCTGGGCTGTTCTGCAGCCGAGAGCCAGACCGGTCTGGCGCTCGAGGCCTCCCTGCCCTGGTCCTATGGTACGCTGAGTAACGTCGTCGAGCTGAGCGATGGCCGGGTGGCGTTCACCGACACCAGGAACAAGCTCTTCCTCAGGGCCGACCTCAAGACCGGCAAGGTGGACACTCTGGGAACGCGGGTCGCCTCTCTGCCGCAGAGCGCGCCTGCAGGCCAATACCGCTTCCCTGGCTGGGTAGCACATCTGGCGGGGGACACCGTTGCTCTGGTGGATTTCAGTGCCATCCGGACCACCCGATGGAACGAGAAGGGACAGGCGCTCAACGTCCTGCCCATCAGGGTCGTTTCGGGGGCAACTCCGGTCCTTTTTTACGACACGGTTGGCCACGGCTACAAGCTCGACTATCAGGCCATACTCGGTGGCGGCGAGCCGGGCCGCTCAGTGCGGCCGGACAGCGTCCCCGTGCTTCGCATTGCCTTCAAAGGCGGGGCGGTAGACACTGTCGCCCAGTTGGCCACCCCGCAATACGGCGACGCCACCATCGGCGAGCAGGTCCAGCAAGTGGCCAAGGTGTTCGCTCCCAATGATTACTTCGGGGCGCTGCCGGATGGGACGATCTGGGTGGCACGGGGGAAGGAGAATCGAGTGGACTGGCGAAGCCCCGATGGCAAGTGGAGCCACGGGCGACCGCGTGGGTATACCAAGATTCCGGTAACCAAGGCGGACAAGGATCGGGTGCTCGCCCAGGTACGGGAGCGGGGCAAGCCGTTCGGCATGCCCCAGGATCTCTCCATCAGCTATCCCTTCGCCGAGACCAAGCCGCCATTCGAGTCCGCCATGGGCCGGCCGAACGGAGAGGTTTGGCTCCAGCGTCCGCGAGCGCAGGAAGATGCGGTCCTGGTGTACGACGTGGTCAATCGGCAGGGTGCCTCGCGGGACGTCACCCTCCCGAAGGGCGCGTCACTCGCCGGCTTCGGGAAGGACGGTGCAGTCTACGCGTCAATCAAGGATGCCAAGGGAGGGCGAACGGTGGGGAGGTTTAGACTGCAGTGAGAAGTGAGAAGTAAGAGGTGAGAGGTGAGAGGTTGAAGAGTTGTCATCCTGAGCGAGTGAAACGACCG
>JBDTUV010000107.1:0-8027 GCA_040007575.1 Gemmatimonadales bacterium | reverse complement strand
CCAGCTCCGCCTGCAGGCCGCTCGGACCTCCAAGCAGGAGTAGCATGAGCGAGGCCTCACCCGCTCGGATCGATCGGGCCGCGCTCGAGCGGATCATTCAGCGCGCCGCCGAGCTGCAGACCGCGGAGCGGGAAATGGGCGACGCGCTCACGCCAGACGAGCTGATGGCTCTGGGCCGTGAGGTCGGGATCCCGGGCCAGTATCTCCAGCAGGCCCTGCTGGAGGAGCGTACTCGCCTGGTCAACGTCGGGGCGGCCGGACTGTTCGAGCGGGTGACCGGCCCGGGTCAGGTCAGCGCCCAAAGGGTGGTGCGCGGCGACGCCGAGCGCGTGGAGGAGGCCCTGCTCCGCTGGATCGAGAAAAACGAGCTGCTCTGCGTACAACGGCAGCAGGCCGGCCGCATCACCTGGGAGCCGATCGGAGGGATCCAGGCAGCCTTCCGCCGGTCGACCGCTGCGCTGGGCAGCGGGAAGCGCCCTTTCATGCTCTCCCGCGCCGCCACCGTCTCGGCCACGATACTTCCGCTCGAGCCGGGCTACACTCACGTGGAGCTGTCGGCTGATACGCGGAAGGTTCGAAATGAGTACGTGGGAGCCGGAGCCGCGTTCGCCGGGGCGGGTATCGCCGGCACCGCTGCTCTCCTGGCCCTGGGAGCCCTCCTCCCGCTGGCGCTGCTTCCTCTTCCTGTGGCCCTGGGAGTCGGCTACGGGGTGCTCCGGCGCTTTGGTCCGGCTCTCTTCCGCATCCAGCTCGGCCTCGAGCGGGCGCTTGACTTTCTGGAGCAAGGCGGTGGGATGCTGCAGCATCAGCTTCCTGACCGTAATGCCGGAATCCTGGGTCTGCTCGCCGATGAAGTTCGAAAAGCGTTGAAATCGTGAAGTACTGTCATCCCGAGCGCAGCGACTTGTGTCATCCCGAGCACAGCGACTTGTGTCAGCCCGAGCGCAGCGAGGGAGCCATCCTTAGCTGTTCGCGAGATCCCGCCATTCGGGATTGGTTTTTTCGATCAATGCTAACCGTTTTGCGCGGGTCCAGGCCTTGACCTGCCTCTCACGGCTGATGGCCGCTCGGATGTCGGTCGTCACTTCGAAATGCACCAGTCGCTTGATATCGCGCTCATGCGCGTAACCTCCGCTCAGCCCAGCTTTATGCTCAGCCAAGCGACGCTCGAGATCGTTCGTGACACCCACATAACGCTGGCGAGATTCGCTGGCCAGAATGTAGACAAAGTAGGTCCGCGCCATGCTGTTAAACGTGAATGCCTGGGACAAACGTTCGTCAAACAATGTACGGCTCTGTTCCCCTCGCTCTGCTCGGGGTGACAATGCAATTGACCCCACATGACTGACATCTCCAAAGTCGGCGTGGTCGGCTGCGGTCTCATGGGCAGCGGCATCGCCCAGGCGGCGGCGACAGCTGGCTTTGAGACCATCGTGCGCGATGTCACGGAGCCTCTGCTGGAGAAAGGGCGCGCGGGGATCCTCAAGTCGCTCGGACGCCTGGTGGAGCGGGGCAAGATGCCGGCTGAGACCCGGGAAGCAGCCCTGAGCCGGCTTCGCTACGTGACCCAGCTGTCTGCGCTCGGGGATTGCGACATCATCATTGAGGCCGTCACCGAGGAGCTGGCGCTGAAGAACGCCGTCTGGCAGGAGCTGGATCGAGTCTGTGCCCCGCAGACGATTTTCGCGTCCAACACCTCGAGCCTTACTATCTCATCGATGGCGGACGCCACTACCCGCGCGGACCGCTTCGTTGGCCTCCACTTCTTCAACCCGGTCCCAGTGATGCCGTTGGTCGAGGTGGTTCGCACCGGCACGACCAGCCAGGAGACGCTCGACCGGGCGTTTGCCTTCGCCACTGCACTTGGCAAGGAGCCAGTTACCGCGGTCGACCGACCGGGGTTCATCGTAAACTTGCTGCTGGTTCCCTATCTAATGGATGCGGTCCGGGCCCTGGAGCGGGGTGTAGCCTCGACCGCGGACATCGATCGTGCCATGCAGCTGGGGTGCGGACACCCCATGGGTCCCCTGTCGCTGCTCGACTTCATCGGCCTGGACACCGTGGTCCGGATCGGCGACATCATGCTGGATGCCTACCGGGAGGATCGCTATGGCGCCCCACCAGTGCTCCGGCGGATGGTTGCCGCGGGGCACCATGGCAGGAAAAGCGGTCGGGGGTTTTATGATTACAGCGTCGAACCGCCCACACCGGTGGACCTGGGATAGGAGATCAAATGCTCGGCTACGATTGGCCTCGCCTCCACGCTGCCCTGAACGACCTGCCGATCGGCTTGCTGCTCGCGGCCGTCATGTTCGACCTGCTGGCGGTCGTGACCAAACGGCAGTCTTTCCGGCAGGTGGGCGTGTGGACCATGCTGGTTGGCGCTGTCGGCGGCGCGGTGGCGGTTCTGTCAGGACTCGAGGCTGAGGAGCACATCTCACACGGGGATGCGGTCCACCGGGTGATGGATACCCATGAGCAGCTGGGGCTGATCACCCTGGCCGTCTTCGGGGTGCTCACCCTGTGGCGAATCGTGCGGGAGCGCCGGATGGGCGCCGGAGAGCGGACTCTGAGCCTGGGGCTCTCCCTCGTGGGTGTGGGATTCTTGGTCGCCACCGGGTTCTATGGAGGGAAGCTGGTATTCGACCACGCCGCTGGAATACGGACCGAGGTATTGGAGGGAGAGATCCAGGAGAGGACCAAGGGGCATCATCACGACGCCGGCGCTGCTCGCGAGGAGGCCAATTCGGACTCAGCGGCCATCCGCTCTCGAGGTCACGTCGATCCGCCGGGAACCCCGCCGCACTCGCATTCACCCGACACTGCGCCGCACTCGCACTGATCGGTGCGCCACTCCCTTCGCCTTATCTGGCTCACTTTGGGCAGCGTGGCCTGCCAGCCAAACACCACCCGGCCGCCCTTTCCTCCACTGCCGGAGGCCGCGGGGACCGAGGTCCGCCTGCCGGTACCGATGGCCACGCGCCGACTGGCGGAAGCCCTGAAGGCCGATTCGATTCCGACGCGAAAGGTCCGGCTGCGTGACGGTTACATCGAAACCCCCTGGTTCGAGGCTCGTAACGGGCGGCCGGTTGGGCAACGCCGTGCAATCGGTCCAGGGGTCGTTCGGATTCGAGCTTGGGCCGACCCGGCACGGCCGGGAAGCTCACAGCTCACCGTCGAGACGCTCTACCGGCCTCGCGTTGATCCATCCCTGCCTTATCGTGAGTTGGAGCGGGAAGTCCAACGGGATCATCCGGTGGCCAAGAAGGTCGAGGCCGCCTTGGTAGATCTGGTGAAGCGCTTCGGTGGGCCCCCACCGCCTCAGGCGGAAACGCCCGAGTCTCCGCCTGATTCAGAGTGAGTAATTTTGACTTTCACCACTTTCCCAAACTCGCATGGTGGAGTACGAGAGTTGTTCCCTCTGTGGTGAATTGCCTCACACTACATACGCCCGCACCCACTCCTCCAGTTGGCCAAGATTCACGGATGCATCCTTGCAAGGTCCCGACGGGAGGGTCATGGTAAGGCCAAGCACCGGAATCTTGCCCGCCACGTCGTGCAAGCCACTCACCATGTCACGCTCGCAGGCCACAGCTACCACCGCCCGCGGCCGGCGCTCCCGAATCACCCGCCGAGCCAGCTGACCTCGGGTGGCAACGAAAACCGGCACCCCGTAACGTCCGGCGATGCCGAGCACGCCGTCCAGAGTCTCCTTGGATAAGCAGCGGGGGATGAGCACCAGCAGCTCTCCCTGGCCCACCTTTCGTCCCCGCATCATCGCCAGCCCATTGTAGACCTTCACTGCCGCATTCTCCACCCAGTCCCGCCGGCCGAACCAATCTGCAATCCGGGACGTGAGGCGCATCAGCCGAAGGAACGGGCCCCGCTCGGCCAGCCTCTCCGGCAGGAGCGGTCGGCCTATCTCATAGGATAGAAAGAGTATGCCCCACCAGGCCCAGAGCACCGAGCCTACTACCAGCAGCGCCCCCCAGAGCAGGGCAGGAGCGGACTGGTACAGACCCGCCAGTCTGGGAGCCAACAGAAAGAGGCCGAGCACCGCAACTCCGAGCGCAACGGCGAGCGATACGGCGGACCAGGCGAAGAACAGCGTGGGAGAGGAATCGTAGTTGCCCTGATTGGGGAGCGGGCGACCATCCCACTCGTCCCATTCGTGACCCAGACGGCGATCTACATCTATATGTATGAGTTGAGCGCGGGGACCCTCGGTCATAGGGGGAGAAGATAGTTAGCTTTGGGCGATGCTGCCTCCTCCGGCCGTCCGGGGCGTCTACCGAACCGACGCGAGGGCCCGAGCCGCTTATGCCGAGGGGGCGGGCATCTACCGCATCCTCCCGCAAGCGATCTGCCGCCCAGCCGACATCGAGGACCTGAAGACCCTGATCTCGTGGGCCACCGAGCACCGCATTCCGCTCGTTCCCCGCGGGTCGGGCAGCGCCATGGGCGGTGGCAACGTGGGCGACGGCGTCGTAGTTGACCTTACCGGGTTGGCGGAGCGACGGCTCGACGTAGACGCGCCCCGCCGGCGCGCGATCACCAGCGCACAGGTCACCCTCGCCGAGCTAAGCACCGCCGCCGCGCCACACGATCTCCGGCTGCCCCCGGACCCGTCGAGTGGCAGGTGGGCCACCCTCGGCGGAATGGTCTCCACCAACGCCGCTGGAGCCAGGTCGGTCCGGTACGGAAGCGTGCGGGGGTGGGTCGAGGCCCTCACGCTGGTGACGGCGGAGGGAGAGTCCGTGAGGCTGGCGCGCGGGGCGGATACCCGCCCACGGGTGGACGGGCAGGCTCACGCTCGAGTGCTCGATCGCTTCGAGCGCGATGTGACGCCCCGAATTCAGGCTGCGTCCAAGCTCATCACCGATCGCTTTCCCAAGACCCGGAAAAATTCGTCGGGGTACGCGCTCGATGCCTACCTCGCTTCGGGCGACGTCCTGGATCTGATCATCGGGGCGGAAGGCACGCTCGGCATCGTAACCGAGGTCGAGTGGCGGCTGGACGAGGTACCTGCCTTCCGGGCTGGGCTCCGAGTGCACCTGTCCTCGCTAGACCATCTGGGTGACGTCGTCGGCACCCTGAACCAATGCGAGCCATCCGCACTCGAATTGCTGGATCGATCCTTTCTCGATCTCCTGGGCACCGACACCCGGTCGGGAGCGGGGCTCGGCACCCACACCGAGGCCGTCGTGTTGGTCGAGCTGGAGCGGAACGACCCGGAAAGCCTGCGGCAGGTTCTCCGGCGCGCCTCGGATGCGGTTGCCGGCTGGGCCACGACCATCGACACGGCTTACTCGCCACCCGAGGCCGAGCAGCTTTGGGCCATCCGGCACGCGGCGAGCCCCATATTGGCCGGCCTTCCCGAGAATCGGCGCTCACTCCAGGTGATCGAGGACGGGTGCGTTCCGGTGGAGAGGATGGGCGACTACATCGCGGCGGTTCGGCGGTCCGCCGCCGACCACGACCTCGCAGCCGTAATGTTTGGCCACGCCGGCGATGGCCACCTCCATGTGAACCTGTTGCCTGAGCTCTCGCGCGACGGGTGGGAGACGGCGGTGGCCAGCCTGCTGAAAGAGGTGACGGCCGCCGTCATCCGGCTGGGTGGCACACCCACCGGTGAGCACGGCGATGGTCGGCTTCGGGCTGGAACTCTCATCGACGTCTATGGCCCTGAGGTCCTGGAGCTGTTCCGCTTGATCAAGGGGGCATTCGATCCCCTCGGAATTTTCAATCCGGGGATTATCCTTCCGTCCGGCGAGCCGCCCATCAGCAGGCTCAAGGTCGGGCCGAATGCGGTGCCCATCCCTCCCGATGTTCAGCGTGGCCTGCGGGAAATAGAGCTGACGGGTGGGTATGGTCGGTGTCGGCTGGAGTTGGCTGATAAACAGAAGGTCTAGGGTCGAGGGTCGAACGACCTGACCTCGATCCCAAACGCGATTAGACCCTAGACTCTAGACCCTGGACTTCCGAACTACCATGGAAATAATCCGCACCCCAGCCGTCACCCTCATCGCCCGGCCCCAGTTCCTCGAGCCGGCCCATCTGCCGGTCCAATGGAAGGGCGAATCGAGCGATGGAGAGCGGATCGCCGAATACGCCGGACGGCTCTGCTATATGAGCCAGCATAACCCCGCCGGACGCACCACGGCCGAGTACCTGCGGAACATTCTGCGGCAGGGCCACGGCTCGGTCTTCGAACACTCTACCTATGTCATGCTCATCGAGGGCATCTCTCGCTCCTGTAGCCATGAGCTGGTCCGTCACCGGGCCGGCTGGGGCTTCTCCCAGCTCTCACAGCGCTACGTGGACGAGTCCCACGCCGCGTTCGTGATGCCGCCCGCCATCATGGGCGATCCGGAGCTCGAGGCACAGTGGACCGACCAGGTCGGGGCGGCGCAGACCGCCTACGTCGCCTCGGTCGAGCGGCTGATGAATCGCTACCAGTGGGTGGAGGACAAGGTCCAGCGCCGCAAGATGGCTCGTGAGGCCGCCCGCAGCGTCCTGCCCAACGCCACCGAGGTGAAGATCGTGGTCAGCGCCAATGTGCGAGCCTGGCGCACCATGCTGGAGCTGCGCCTGGGCGAGGGGGCCGAGCTGGAGATCCGGCGGATGGCCGTCGCCTGCCTCCGGGTGCTGCGGCAGGAGGCACCCGCGCTGTTCGCTGACTTCGAGATCTATCAAACGACAGAGGGGAGCGAGGCGGGGCGAGTGGGGTTTCATAAGGTCTAAAGTCGAGAGTCTAGGGTCGAGAGTCTGGAGTCTACAGAGGAGAAATGAGCACGCAGGGAGCGATAGACCCTGGACCCTGGACCCTAGACCTCGGCTGAGGACCGCGACCTCCACGAAAACTCGATGCCACTTCTTCCCCAAAAACTATTGTGGTATGAAAAACTTTTTCTTACCTTTAGTCATCGATCGAAGGTACTCGTCTCGGCTCGTCTCTCGCAGACGGCCTTTTTTGTAGAGGAAGCCTTTGGCAGTTCGGATTGGACTAGCCTTCAATCTCAAACCAGCGGCGCCGGCTAGTCCAGCCGGGGCGAAATCCGAATCCCCCTCTTCCGACGAGCCTCCCAGTCGGGCCCTCCGACCCGACCTCCAGCAACCCGACCTGTACGCCGAGTGGGACGAGCCAGCCACCATCAATGCGGTGGAGCGCGCCCTGAGCACTGTGGGTCAGGTCTATCGTCTCGAGGCCAACGCCAGCTTTCCGGCACGGCTGGCACTGCTGCGACCCGACTTCGTCTTCAACATCGCCGAAGGGCTCTACGGCCCGAACCGCGAGTCGCACGTCCCGGCCATCTGCGAGTTCCTCGGCGTGCCTTGCCATGCCTCGGACCCTCTGACGCTCAGCCTCGCCCTGCACAAGACGAGGGCCAAGGAGATCCTCTCGCATCGTGGAGTGCCCACGGCTCCCTTCGTGCTGGCCAAATCGCCCGACGATGCCCGGCATGTCTCGCTCCCCTTCCCGCTCTTCGTAAAGCCGGCGTTCGAAGGCTCGGGCAAGGGCGTCACGGTGAAGAGTCTCTGCCGGAACCGGGCGCAGCTCGTGCGCCAGGTCTCTCACCTGCTCGCCACCTACGCCGAGCCAGTGGTGATCGAGACCTACCTTCCGGGTCAGGAGTTCACCGTCGCGATTCTCGGCAACGGTCATGAAGCACGCTGCCTGCCGATTATCGGCATGCGTTTTGATATGCTACCCAAGGGTGCCCCACCGATCTACGGCTATGAAGCCAAGTGGATCTGGGACACTCCGAGCAAACCTCTCGAGATCTATGATTGTCCGGCCAGCATTACCGAGCGTCTGGCCGAGGAAGTTCGGGCCGCCGCACTGGCCGCCTACCACGCCTTGGAATGCCGCGACTGGTGCCGCGTCGATATCCGCTGTGACGCCGCTGGCCGCCCGCTGGTTGTCGAGCTCAACCCGCTCCCGGGCGTTTTGCCCGACCCACGGGACCACTCGTGCTTCCCCAAGGCCGCGGCAGCGGCCGGGATGAGCTACGACGATCTCATCC
>JBDTUV010000106.1:0-8082 GCA_040007575.1 Gemmatimonadales bacterium | reverse complement strand
TGCTCGAGCGCATGAAGCGCACGAAGAACAACAAGGAGTTCTTCGCGACCATGGCCCAGTAGGTGAGAAGTGAGAAGTAAGAAGTCAGAGGTGACAATCAAGAAGGGGGCTCCCAGCAGCGGACCCCCTTCGTCTTGCCTTCTCACTTCTCACCTCTCACTTCTTACTTTCCTCTGATGATTCCCACCAGCGGCCGGCTTCTCGCAGTAGACTGGGGTGAGCTCCGGATCGGCCTCGCCCTCAGCGACGAGTCCCAGGTCCTCGCCACCCCGCTCGAGACCTTGCGCCGCCGGGAAGGCAAGCGTTTTCCGATGCCCCGCTTCCTCCAGCTCATCGCCCTGCACAATCCGGTTGGACTGGTGGTCGGTCTCCCGCTCTCCCTCGAGGGCACGGAGGGCGATAGTGCCCTCGCAGCCCGTGAAGTGGCCGACACCGTGACCCGGCGCACCGGCCTGCCGCTGGAGATGTGGGATGAGCGCATGAGCACGGCTCGAGCCCTCGCAGCCATCCGAGAGCAGGGCGGCTCGACCCGCGGCCGCAAGGCCGATGTGGACTCGCTGGCCGCAGCGGTGCTGTTGCAGCATTTCCTGGATGCCCGCAGGAATAGGGCGGAAAGGGCGGACGAGGCGGAAGAGGCAGACCGGGCGGAACAGAAGGATCAGACACTGAGACCGGAAAGGTGAAAAGCTTGCAGTCCCCCAGGGCTCGGCGGGTCCACCGTTCCATTTTCCCTGCTCTTTCCGCCCTTGCCGCCCTTACCGCCTGCGGCATTTCGCAGAAGCCCGCCCGCGTCATACTGCCGGCCGGCGCCTCATTTTCCGCGGTCACCGACAGCCTCAGGACTCACGGGGTGATCATGCACCCGGCCTCGTTCAAGCTGCTGGCCCGGGTGCGGGGCGTGGACCGTTCGGTGCATGCGGGGGTCTACGAGTTTCCGGTGGGAACCTCGCCGTGGAAGGTGCTGACCATGCTGGCCCGTGGTCAGAAGGCGGCGCTCCGGTTCACCGTTCCTGAAGGCCTCACCATCCCTGAGGTAGCATCGCTTGCCGCCGAGAAGCTCGGCATCTCACCTGATTCGTTTGTTGCGGCGGCACGGGACAGCGCCACGGCCCGTGCGCTGTTGGGCATGCGGGTGCCGTCCTTCGAGGGGTTTCTCCGGCCGGAGACCTACTTGCTGCCCGCGGACATCAAGGCCCGCGAGCTGGTCCGGTTGATGGCGGAGGGCTTCAACGCCGAATGGGTGCCGGCCTGGGATGCCCGGCTGGACTCGCTCAAGATGAGCCGGGTTGCGCTGGTCACTCTGGCTTCGATTGTCGAGGGCGAAGCGAGAGCCGACGAGGAGCGGGAGACGATCGCCGGTGTTTACCACAACCGGCTGCGGATCGGCATGCCGCTGCAGGCCGACCCTACCGTCCAGTACGCGATCATGCTGAAGCGAGGGAGGCGGAAGTCGCGCCTCTTCGTGAAAGACTACCAGATCGATTCGCCTTACAACACCTACTTGAATCGTGGGCTGCCCCCGGCGCCGGTGAACTCGCCCGGTCGCCGCAGCATCGAGGCGGCGCTTCATCCCGCCAACGTGCGCTACCTCTACTTCGTGGCGGGGCCCGACGGGCGCCACGTCTTCTCGAGGACGTACAACGAGCACCTACAAGCGATTCGGAAGATCCGGCGGGTCCGCGGGTCGGCGGGACAGCGGGACAGTGGTCCGGTAAGGCCGCAACTGAACGACAAGCGTAACCCGAGGTTGCCCTGTACTGTTGCTACTGACTCGCTGTCCCGCTGACCCGCCGTGCCGCTTCCATGTATCTCCGCGCCGCTTCTTCCACATCGTCCGCTCCCAGAATCCCCGACACGACGGCCACGCCCTTCCCTCCCGCCTGGAGGATCGTTGGAACGTCTTCCGGAGTCACCCCGCCGACGGCGATGGCGGGCTTGCCGCCGGCCAGGCGTAGCAGCCGGCTGAAGCCATCGACCCCCAGTCCGATACCGGCGTCCGCCTTGGTGGGGGTGGCCCGCCAGGGACCAATGCCCCAGTAGTCGGCGCCGCCGGCGACGGCAGCCTCCGTGTCACTCCCCACCGACGCGCCCAGCACAAACCCCGGTGGCGCGATCCGGCGAGCGAGGCCGATCGGCATGTCGTCGGCACCCAGATGGGCACCGGCGGCACCGGCCGCGATAGCAACGTCGGGGCGGTCGTTCACCAGCACAGGGATGCGGAGCGCCTGGACCAGCGCACGGACCACTCGGCTGAGCTCGCGGGCGGTGGCCTGCTTGAGCCGGAGCTGCACCGAGGTGACCCCGCCCCGCTCTGCCGCTTGCACCAGCGGGACGAGGTCTCGTTCGCCGACCAGGCGGTCGTCGGTCACGAGCATGAGGCGCACGAGTTGCGCTACATTATCTCCCATGCCACCCTCAGTCCGACTTCAAGGAATCCGGGGAGCCACGACGGTGGCTCGCAATGATTCGGCGGAGATACTGGCCGCCACTGACGAGCTGCTCCGCACCCTGATCGAGGCCAACGAGCTTCAACCGGACGACATCGTCAGCGGCCTGTTTACCGTGACGAACGACCTGGACGCCGCCTTCCCCGCGCGGGCGGCCGAAGAATTCGGCTGGAACATCGTTGCGCTGCTTCACGCCACCGAGATCCCGGTACCCGGCTCGCTTCCGAAGTGCATCCGCCTTCTGGTGCACGCCTACACTGCCCGGAGCAGAGCCGAAATCAAGCACTGCTATCTTCGCGGAGCCACCGTGCTTCGCCCCGATCGAGCGTGACCGGGGCCAGGGTTACTCCCCGCGGCGCCGAGCGCTGGGTGCGGGGCCACCCCTGGATCTACCGCAGTGAGGTCCTCGAAGGGCCGGCCGTGCCAGGCGTGGTGCGGGTGCACGATCCGCGGGGACGCTTCATCGGGCAGGCACTCTACTCTCCCAAATCCGAAATTCAGCTCCGGCTGCTGGAGCGCACCGACCGGGCCATCGATAAGCAGTGGTGGGTCGAACATCTCGCCGCCTGTGCCGCCCGCCGAACAGGAATCGACGCCACTGCCTACCGGGTAGTGCATGGTGAGGGCGACGGTGTCCCGTCACTCATTGTCGATCGGTACGATCGGTGGCTCGTGGCGCAGATCCTGTCGGCGGGGCTCGAGACCATGCAGGAGTCGATCGTAGCAGCCCTCGCCGAGGTGCTCCGGCCGGAAGGCATCCTCCTGCGCAATGACGCTCCTGCCCGGCGGCGTGAGGCGCTCACGTCGGAGCCGCTCGAGGTGTATGGAAAGGTGCCCAGAGAGATCCAGGTGCGTGAGGGCGAGGCGCTGTACCTGGCAGCGCCCTGGGAGGGCCAGAAGACCGGCGCCTTCCTCGATCAGCGCCCCAATCGCCTGCTCGCCGGCCGGCTCATGCCCGAAGGGGGACGAGCCCTCGACTGCTTCTCCTATCACGGCTCCTTCGCCATTCACCTGGCCCCTCGCGCCGGAAGCGTGCTGGCGCTGGATGTGAGCCAGGAGGCGTTGCAACGCGGCGCCGCAAACGCCGCCCTCAACGGCGTCGGTAACATCGAGTGGCGCGAGGCCGATGCCTTCGAGACGCTGCGGCAGCTCGAGCGTTCCCGCGAGCGATTCAACTTCATCGTGCTCGACCCGCCCGCGTTTGCCAAGTCCCGCGCGACCGTGCCCGACGCTCTCCGGGGCTATCGCGAGATCAATCTGCGGGCGATGCGTCTACTCGCCCCGGGTGGCACTCTGCTGACTGCTTCCTGCTCCTTCCACGTACAGCTGCCTCAGTTCCTCGGCATGCTCGCGGAGGCCGCAGGAGACAGCGGGCGCCGCATCACGCTCCAGCAGGTGCTTGGCCAGGGAGAGGATCATCCGCAGGTGCTCACCATCCCGGAGACGGGATATTTGAAGGGCGCAGTGGTGCAAACGGTATAGGGCCGAGGGTCAAGGGTCTAAAAATGTGACCCGCGCCCTCACTCTCGCGGGTCAAGCTCAGGCGAGGTAGACCCTAGACCCTTGACTCTAGACCGTTTGACTCCCAACCAATCTCAGCCCCGAAGATCGTTGACTCTCCGAACCACGAGTACCAACTTGCACCCATGCCCAGCGTAGGAGCCTCTCGGGACAAATCGTCGGGGGTACGCCGGGTTCTCGGCGGTATCCTCGTCGCCAACATCATTGTCGTTATCGTGAAATTCGGGGTAGGGCTGGATACCAACTCGCTGGCCGTGTTCGGTGACGCACTCCAGTCTTCCATGGACTCGGTGAACAACATTTTTGGCCTGGCCGTGGTCCAGCTGGCCTCCAAGGCGCCCGATGAGGATCATCCCTATGGACATTCCAAGTTCGAGACCCTGGGTGCACTGCTCATCGCCCTGCTGTTGGCCCTCTCGATCTTCGAGCTGGTCCGTGGAGCCATCGCGCGCCTGCTCATGGGTGCGCCGCCCCTGAACGTCACCGGCACTGCTCTCGGACTTCTGGTTTTTACTCTGGCGCTGAACGTGGGCGTGGTATGGTTCGAGACCCGCGCCGGACGCCGCCTGCAGAGCGACCTTCTCCTCGCCGACGCGCTCCATACCCGCACCGATGTCTTCATCACCTTGGGCGTGCTTACGGGCCTGGCTCTCGCCCGGGCTGGCCTGTCCTGGGCCGACCCGGTGCTCGCGCTGATTGTCGCGGTGCTGGTTGGCCGGGCAGGCTATCAGATCCTCCGTCGCTCGATCCCGAGCCTGGTGGACGAGAGAGCCTTCGATCAGGCCACCATTCAGCGAGTGGCCGAGGGGATTGACGGAGTCGAGTCGGCCTACGCAATCAGGTCGCGACTGGCCGGCGACCGGCGCTTTGCCGAGCTCACGATATCCGTAGACGGTAAGTCCGATGTGGCCAGCGCCCATCGCATAGCTGACCAGGTCGAGCATCGCCTGCGCGACAACCTTCAACTCGATGAAGTGACGGTGCACGTCGAGCCATGCTGAGTGCCACCGAGGTCCGTTCCGTCCACCGACGCCGCCGCTCGCCCTACTCGGACAAGCAGCACTATCAGGAGTACATCCTCCAGCGCATCGAAGGCTACAAGAATTCGATTGGACGGGACGAGCTGCTCCGGCTGGGTGACGAGGCCGCATCTGAGCTGCAAGGCAACTCTGAAGGCCAGTTCGTGCTGACGGAGGTCCTGATGCTCGAATCGGTGGACCGCCTCATCATGAAGCGCCTGTCCCTCCGTCCCTATCGCCGGTGGCGGCAGCAGTTCATCAAGCTGCGGGCTGCCCAGCGAATGCTCACCCACTGGGGGCTCGAGCCCCACTGTCCCCTCGGGCCGCTGCTTCCTCGAATCGAGGCGGAGGATATCGCCCTCGTGGTTGGCACCGAGGCGGCACCAACGACCTACCTGCTTGCCGCGCATGACGCCGCCGTGACCTTCATCGCGGGCGATCTCGGTTGCGTCGAGCGGGTAGAATCCCGCATGGCAGCCGAGGCGCTGGCCAGCCTATTCGAGAGCTATGTCACCCAGCTGGACCAGGCTCTGCCCGCATTCCTGAGCTTTCTCTCCGGTGTGGACCTTGTGGTGCTCGACCCATGCGTGCTGCTCGATCTCCCCGCCGCAGACCGACTAGAGTTGGTAGCGGACCTTCAGGCGCGAAGCCGGCCGGGAGGCGTGCATGTGCTGCTTCCGACCTGCAAGGGGATGTCGCGCGACGCGCTTCGCTCGATGTATCCGGGATGGACTCAGGAGGAAGACCCAAAGCGTCGCCGCCGGCCGACGGAGAGCCGCCGCCAAGATGGCCTGGTGCTCTGCAAGCCCACGTGTCCAGCCGACACGGCCTGAGGCTCGATCTCCCGAGTCCAAGCGACACGCGCAGCCAACCACATCGCTGCAACACCGTGTCCACACCGCAGTTGCAACGCTGGTGCGGGCGGCACGAACGGTGCTCCTCTCGGGGGAAGAGTCCTTTCCCCGAGTGTGAGGAGCAAGCCCGTGACCAGTCTTCCGTTGGCCGCCCAATCGGAGCCTCTCGGCATTGTGATCAAGAGCGGAGCTCCTGCGCCGAAGCCAGTGCGGTTCTGGGCCTACCTTTGGGCCACTGACGACGAAGACGCCATGGATCAACACTGGCACCAGCGGGTTCCGGCCGAGCACGCAGCCTAGTAGCCAGAACGGCGTGCACGGCGCCGAAAAACGCCTCCGGACTTCGGTCCGGGGGTGTTTGTATTTCCGGAGCGGGCCGCGACCCCGAAGACCTTGCCCCTGCATCTTTACCCATCTAAACTCGACTAACTAACATCCTCCCCTGACCGGTTTCTCATGCCGACGCTGACCCTGAACGGCAAATCCGTCTCCTTCCAGCCTGGCGAGACGATCCTCGAGGCCGCCCGCAAGGCCGACGTCGATATCCCGACGCTGTGTTGGTACCCCAAGCTTCCGATCGTGGGTAACTGCCGGATCTGCCTGGTTTCGGTCAAGGGGCAGAACAAGCTGATCCCGGCCTGCGCCAGCCCGGCCACCGACGGCATGGTCGTGGATGTCGAGTCGCCGGCGGCGGCGGAGAACCGGCGGAGCGTGCTGGACTTCCTCCTCGAACGCTATCCGGGTGAGCACTTGGCCAATGGGGGCAGGGAGCACCCCCGGAACGAGTTCGAGCGTTACGTGGTTCAGTACGATGTGCCGGTCCGCACCCATCACGAGCTGCCACTCCGCACCGGTGACGAGCGGCCCGGTGACGTGATGATCCAGCACGACATGACCACCTGCATCCTCTGTACGCGATGTGTCCGGGCGTGCGAGGACATTCAGGAAGTCGGTGTGCTCGACGTCGGCCTCCGGGGCGAACATGCGCAGATCATCGTCGGTGGCGACGGAGACCCCGACCATGCGGGGTGCACTTGGTGCGGCGAATGCGTTCGTGTCTGCCCGACCGGTGCCATCTTCGAGTTCATTCCCAAGCAGCGGTTCGGCGCCGAGGCGCTCCGTACGCCGGATAAGGTTGCCCGCTCGGTCTGTCCGTACTGCGCGGTGGGGTGCCAGCTCGATCTCCACGTCAAAAACGACACACTGATGCGGGTGACGTCTCCCTGGATCGAGGAGGATACGCCCAACCAGGGGTCCACCTGCGTCAAGGGACGGTTCGGCTACGACTTCACCCAGCACCGCGACCGGCTCACCACGCCCCTCGTCCGCAAGGGCTGGATGTGCCAGGATGGGCAGTGGACGTGGACCGGCGAATGGCCGCGTCACCGGGAAGGGCCCTGGCTCACCATCGAGGAGATGGGCGACCGGAAGAAGCCCCGACCACCCCTGCGGCAGATCGGAAAGCCACCGCTCACCGGGCTGCCACAGCTGGGCGAGGACGATGTCCGGGATCGCGTGGCGACTCCGGCGGGATGGTACAGCGCATTTCGTGAGGCCAGCTGGGACGAAGCGCTGAGCCTGGCCGCCCAGCAGATCCTTCGAATCAGGGAGGAGCACGGTCCCAAGGCGCTGGGCGCGCTGTCATCGGCCAAGTGCACCAACGAAGACAACTACGCGTTCATGCGGATGATCCGCGGCGCCTTCGGTACCAACAGCGTGGACCACTGCACCCGCCTCTGCCACTCGACCTCCGTGTCCGCCATGAACCGTGCCCTCAACACGGCGGCGGCGTCGGGCTCGATGCGGGAAATCGAGGAAGCGTGTGACGTCATCTTCATCGCCGGCGCCAACACCACCGAATCCCATCCGGTTTTCGGAGCGCTGATCAAGCGAGCGGTGGCTCGGGGCGCAAAGCTCATCGTGGCCGACGTCCGAAAGGTCGAGCTCGCCGATCTGGCCGATATCCACCTCCAGATGACGCCGGGCTCCGACGTAGCGCTCTTCAATAGCATGCTGCATCACATCATCGATGCAGGGCTCACCGATCCGACGTTCATCAGCCAGCGCACCCGTGAATTCGAGAAGGTGAAAGCCGCGGTTGCCCCCTACACGCTGGAGATGGGCCAGAAGATCACCGGCATTCCCGCGGACGTCATCCGTCAGGCCGCCGAGATGTACGCCCGAGGGCCGCGCACCTCGACACTCTGGCCGCCACCCTCGACAACTGCCAGCGCGTCACCG
>JBDTUV010000105.1:0-8086 GCA_040007575.1 Gemmatimonadales bacterium | reverse complement strand
TGACGACGACGGTGTCCTCCGATTCGGAAATCGGCTTGAAGTACGGATACAGGCCAACCGCCTCCAGTTCACGGGCTTTGGTGAACTGCCGGCACTTCTCGAAGAGGGCGACCTGTTGCAGCTCTTGTGTATCCACGGTGCCTCGGCACGGAGAGGAGGTCAGAAAATCCCCACATCGCTATGTCGCTGAACGGTTTAAAGTAGTGATGCCGGTGGAGCGGCACAAGCCACAATAGGCCCGCCAGGGCCCCTGCCGGCGGCCTCGACCGGAGCAAGGGTTGCGCCGCCAGTGGGAGGTTCCA
Source organism: Gemmatimonadales bacterium (assembly GCA_040007575.1). Classification (GTDB taxonomy): domain Bacteria; phylum Gemmatimonadota; class Gemmatimonadetes; order Gemmatimonadales; family GWC2-71-9; genus CAVVWJ01. Next base: position 7,784 of record JBDTUV010000105.1, on the reverse strand, counting down.
GACCCGGTTACGTTTGCAGATCCGTCGCCGCCATTAGAGCTGTGCACAATGTTGCTCGCTGTCCGCCGGCTGACGGTGGCGAGTCACCTGCGCCTCCTCGTTCTTCAGTCGAAGCCTACCCGCAGTCTGGCGGTCAGCCGGTCCCTGGATCACGAGGGCAACCTGCTACCTGCGCGGAACTTAGGGAGAAGCATTTGGACCGCCGTGTCGGCTTGACTTGGCGGATACAACACCTGAGCTTACCTCCGGGTCCGTGGCATGAGCCGAAGCCTGCTGCACCTCATGCCGTCAAGGAAAGGCTGATGTCACACTCCGAGAAATCACCCCGCCGAGCTTTTCTTCGGTCCTTCGCCGCTGCAGCGGCTGGACTGATCGTGTCCGGCCCGCTGTCCAGGGTCGAGCAGCTTCTTGCTGCCACCGGACCCGAGGACCCCGAGGTCCCCAACGAAGAAATTGCCCGGATCCTGAAAGAGATCTCGGGTGGCCGCCCAATCCACCGGGGTCACGTAAGTCTGGACATGCCGCTCGTCGCCGAGGACGGGCGAGTGGTCCCGGTAATCATCGAAACCGATCTACCGATGACCGCGGACGAGTACGTAAAGGCTGTCCACCTCATCGTGGATCACAATCCTGACCCGCATCTCGCCGCCTTTCACCTCACCCCTGCACTGGGCAAGGTGTCCATTTCGACCCGGATCAAGATGAAGCGTACCACCTGGGTGCGGGCTGTTCTGGAAACCAGCAGTGGTGAAATGTGGGCGGGCTATACCCGGGTACTCGTCACCCTCAACGGGTGTGGATGATGACCAATAACATCGGTGAAGCTCGAATCAGGGTTCCCGACCGTATTCAGCGCGGTGATCTGATAACGGTGCATTCCATCGTCTCTCATCCAATGGACACAGGCTTTTTTCGGGATGCTGAGGGCGATCCCATACCCGCCTATTTCATCAACCAGGTGGTTGTCACCTACGGTAACAGCGAGGTTGCCCGTTTCGATTGGACCTCGGGGATCAGCCGAGACCCCGTCGTGAGCTTCACCCTCAGGGCCGACAAAGAAGCGCCTCTCACCATGGTCTGGACCGACAACAAGGGTGCCACGTTCAAGCAGTCCGTCAACATCAGCTTCGCTTCCGTCTGAGCCCGCCGGCCTGCCCGGCCACCACGTCCGCTCCGGTCTGATTCCTTGTTCTCTCCCGTCATACTGTCCTGGACCTCGCTCATCGCCGCGGCCTTGCTTTGCACTACGCCTGAGATCGCTCCGCCCCCTCCGACCCTCCGGCGCCTGGCCCCTGGCGTCTATGCTGCCCTGGGAGATACGGGTCGTGGGTCCGAAGGCCGCCCCAATGCGGGATTCGTGGTGACTGACTCGGGCGTGGTCGTCATCGACGCCATGGCGAGTCCCCGTCAGGCAGAGGGGCTCGTTCAGGCAATTCGGTCGGTGACCCCTCGGCCGATCAAGTGGCTCGTTCTGACCCACCACCATCCCGACCACCATTTCGGCGCGGTTGTCTTCCGCCGGCTCGGTGCGAAGGTCATCGCACATCCAGACCGCAGGGTGCTGGCGTCCGAGGGTGGGGAGGATGCGCTGATCGCCGACTGGGTACGCGTCGTCGGCCTGGATGCCATGCGTGGATTCGAATTCGCCGATGTGCCCGACCACCCCGTCACCGGAACGGACACTCTCCGACTGGGAGGCCGGACACTCATCATTACTCATCCGGGAGCGGCCCACTCGGCCGGCGACCTCATGGTATGGCTGCCCCACGAACGAATTCTCTTTGCCGGAGACGTGTTGGTCGAGGATGGCGTGACGATGGTGGTAGATGGCAGCTCGGGACGGCTGCTCCGTGCGCTGGCTATCATTGACAGCCTGGACCCCCGAGGTGCTGTGCCGGGCCATGGTGCAATCCCGGCTCGCCCCGCGGCGCTGGTGGCGCAAACGCGCGACTACATCACCGGCCTTCGTTCCTCCATGCGCTCCGCTATCGAGCAAGGGACGCCGATGGGCCGCGCGATGGCGAGCCTGCCTCCCGCCGATCAGACCCGTCCCGTATCCCTCAACTCCCGGCGTCGCCGGAACGCAGTACGCGTGTACCTGGAGGAGGAGAAGGCCTACATGGGATTGGACTCCACCCCATGAGAAGCGTGTTTGGATGGGTTGCAGGCTGGTGTCTGCTTTTGGGCTGCGCCTCTGGTCGAGGGGAAAGAGGTGCAGTGGCTGCACCATCTGCGTCCAGCCTGCCTGCATTGGTATCGACCGATCAGCTCGCCGAGTGGCAGCGTCGGGGCCAGGTGATCCTGATCGACGTTCGGACCGATCTCTTCACCTATTTGAAGGGACATCTGCCTGGAGCGGCGTACCTCAACACCGAGACGCTGCGGGCGACCCAGGGTGGCATACCGGCGCAGCTCCTATCGGCGCGGGCTTACGGCGATCTCTTCTCGCGGCTTGGCCTGAGCCTCGACCAGCCGGTTGTGATCTACAGCGCGGGGGAGACGGGCAACATCGACGCGACCTTCCTGGCGTGGTTGCTGGCCGGCTTCGGCCATCCGAAGGTGTATGTGCTCAACGGCGGCTACTTCAAGTGGGAGCTGGAGCACCGGCCGGTCGTACAGCAATACCCCCGCATCACTGCTACCAAATTTCCCTCAGATCGGTTCTCTCCAGAGCGCGCTTCTCTGGAGGAGGTACGCCGGGCCGTCGTCACCCACGATGCAGTTCTGGTCGATGCCCGACCTCCGGCCCAGTATGCGGGGGAGGCCGGAGCCCAGATACGGCGGGGGCATATCCCGGGAGCGATCAGCCACTACTGGCAGGACGATCTAACCCAGGTGGGCTTTGGCCACGTCTGGAAGAGCGCTGGCGAGCTTCGAAGCGGCTACGCCGCTCAAGGGATCACGCCGGACAAGACCATCATCGCCTACTGCAACAGCACCACCGAGGCCAGCCACGTTCACTTCACGCTGCGGTATCTGATGGGGTATCCCAGGGTACGCATCTATGTGGGCTCGTGGACGGAGTGGGCAGAACGGGCTGAACTCCCAATAGAAACGGGCAGCGGTGGGGATGAACGGTAAAGCGTAAGCGGTGAGCGGTAAGCGGGAACTCCACCAAGAAGAGACCCTCCAATGACTTGGTCATGGGAGGGTTACTCGTCCAGGCACGCCCGCTTACGCTGTTGGCTTTTCCCGCTCACCGCTCACCTTCTCACCTCATCGCAATCCCACTCCTGAGCTGCTCCGGCCGCCAGATCCGCCCGCCCTTCATGATCCACTCGATCGAATCCAGATTGTTGATGTCTTCGAGGGGATTTTTGTTCAGCAGCACCAGATCGGCGTAGTGGCCGGCTTCGATGGTACCGATCCGGCGCCCCGCCTCACCGCCGATCGCACGGGCAGCATCACGCGTGGCTGCCAGAAGAGCCGCATGAGGGGTGAGTGCCACCGAGTCGACCAGCAGCCGCAGCTCCCCGAGGAGTGACGCCCGCTCGATAGCGGGCCCATAGGCTACGTGATCGCTGCCGGCGCTGATTCGCACGCCGCGCCGTACGGCCTCTCGGGTCACCTCCATACCGAACCCTGAAGCCGCCCGCACATACTCCTCCTGCTCGGAGGGAATGTGCCGCCGCTTGGAGTTGAAGTAGGCCACGCTGTGGTAGGTGGCGTCCAAAGTAGGCTCGAAGATGGTGCCGAGCCGGGCCATCGAATCCAGCGCCTGGAGAATGCTGGGGTCGTGCGCTGAGCCAACTGTGGCAACTTCCGCGGTCGCGACCTGGAGGTTGCCATCATTGACTAACGTGTCACGTTCAGCGGCGGAGAATAGCTCGCCGGCCAGCCCGGCTGCGTGCACTATGCCATCCTGACCTGCCGTGGCCTGTTCGAGTGCACTCGCTGGTTGCACCCACGCGTGACCCCACACCGGCATGCCGGCGCGGTGGGCGGCCTGGGTGAGCCTCCGCACCGACTCGAGGTCGAGCTGCGCGTAGAGCTTGAGGCCAATTGCGCCCGCACTCCGCGCGGCTTCGACCACCGAATCCGGATCGCTATCCGGGGTATACAGTATTGGGGTCCAGCCCAGCGACTGCATCGTCATCGCCGGTGGCTGGCGGTAGACCGTCCCCCGAGACGTCCTGACGCCCTGAAATCCGTTAAAGAAGAACCGGCGTCCGGCCACCAGCTGCATCGCAAACACCCGCGGGGTTGCGGAAAGGGCATTGACGCGCGCCAACAGCTCCGCGGGATTGGTGCCCATGTCTCGCACCGTGGTGATTCCCTGAGCTAACAGATCACGCAGATCCAGCGAGAGGTCCTCCCCGGCACTGCCTTGCGACAGGAACAGGAGGTGGACATGGCTGTCGATCAGTCCCGGGATGAGCCACTGACCATGAGCACTGACGACTCGAGCTCCGGCCGGTATCGGGCACTCGCCGGCCGCGCCCGCGCAGACGATTCGGCCGGCACGCACCAAGGTCACTGCGTTCGCCACCACGGCTCGGCCGGTGCCGTCCCACAGATTGGCTCGGACTATGGCAAGAGTAGGATTGGGAGCCGGTGTTATCCGGGCCTGGGGCGGGCGTCCGCCGCAGGCGTTCAGAGTCAACGTCCCAAGAAAGAAAGCGGATGGGAGAACCGAGAAGGACAGTTTCATATGTGACCCGCTCCTACGTTGGCGGGCGACGCGGCAATTCGGCCGGAGGGCGCCACCTGCCTGGACCTGCTTCAAGATGCGTGGAAGAGATGCATTCGGCCGTGATGCTCAGGCGTGCATAACTGGTGACTAGGAACACTACGCCTGTGCGGGCTAACCTATTCTCCAAGCGAGGACTTGCGTCCCTTGGAACGGTTAGTGGACCGATCCCTTCCGGTTTGTAAGGCCTCCCGAACGGAAATGTGAAGACGTGATACAAGGGTCTGCCCCTAGAGAATGGGCAAAGCATGTGCCAAATGGTCGTGCAAGTCTTGACCGTGGTTGCGGGGCAGCCGACCGCTCTCTAGTCTTCCCATCGTGACGCTCCCACCTACCAATAGACCGAGGCGCCGCCGCCGGACCGGGGCGATACGCCAACTCGTGCGCGAGCACGAGCTGTCGCCGGCCGATCTCATCCAGCCGCTGTTCGTCGTCCACGGTTCCCGAATCGAGCGCGAGATCGGCTCGATGCCGGACGTCTTTCAGCTTTCCGTGGACGAGGCTCTGGACCAGGAGGTCGACCGGGTCCGGTCGCTCGGCATTCTCGCCGTGCTGCTGTTCGGGATTCCTGCGAGCAAGGATGAAGTCGGATCGGAGAACTTCGCGGAGAACGGCATCGTGCAGCAGGCCCTCCGCAGGATACGGCAGCGCCATCCCGATCTGCTGTTGATCTCCGATCTCTGCTGCTGCGAGTACACCAGCCACGGGCACTGCGGGGTGATCCGGGGAGGTTCGGTGGACAATGATGCGACCCTCGAGATTCTGTCCCGAGCTGCGGTCAGTCATGCCGGCGCCGGCGCCGATATCATTGCCCCCAGCGGCATGATGGATGGAATGGTGGCCTCCATTCGAGCCGCGCTCGACGCGGCCGGGCACATTGATCAGGCCATCCTGAGTTACGCGGTCAAGTACGCCAGCGCGTTCTACGGGCCTTTCCGGGAGGCCGCAGAAAGCACCCCCGCGTTCGGTGACCGGCGGCAGTACCAGATGGACCCGGCGAACGTAAGAGAGGCGGTCCTGGAAGCGGCATTGGATGAGGCCGAAGGCGCCGACCTGCTGATGGTGAAGCCGGCGCTGGCGTATCTGGACGTGGTGCGGGCGGTGCGTGAGCGCACCCAGCTACCGCTGCTGGCCTACAATGTGAGTGGCGAGTACTCGATGGTGAAAGCCGCTGCGCGGTTGGGCTGGATCGACGAGCGCAGGGTCGTGCTCGAGGCGCTGACTGGAATGCGTCGAGCGGGCGCCGACGCCATCATCAGCTACCACGCAAAGGCGGCCGCTGGCTGGCTGGCCGAGGAGCGCGGGCAATGACCGATGTGCGCGCCGCGGCCCGGCCCACCACCATGTCGGAGCGCCTGTTTACCGCGGCGCAGCGCGTGCTTCCCGGCGGCGTCAATAGCCCCGTGCGGGCCTTCAAGGGGGTGGGCGGGACCCCTCGATTCATCGTTCGAGGCGAGGGTGCCTACCTCGTGGACGCCGACCGGAATCGGTACCTCGATCTGGTGCTCTCGTGGGGTCCGCTGATTCACGGCCATGCCCACCCGGAGGTGCTTGCCGCAGTGGTCGAGGCAGCCGGACGGGGTACCACCTACGGCGCTCCCACTGAGGTGGAGGTGCGCCTGGCCGAACGGGTAGTAGGCACCTTCCCATCTCTGGAGATGGTGCGCTTCGTGAGCTCGGGTACCGAGGCGCTGATGAGCGCCGTGCGTCTGGCCCGCGCCGCTACCAACCGACGCCTGATCGTGAAGTTCGACGGCTGCTACCATGGTCATTCAGACGCGCTGCTGGCTGCCGCTGGATCAGGGGTGGCCACCCTCGGGCTGCCCGACTCTCCTGGAGTCACCGCAGCCACCGTGGCGGACACGCTAGTGCTGCCCTTCAACGATCTCTCTGCGGTCGAAGCCGCGTTCAGCAGCAGGGGTGCTGAGATCGCTGCAGTACTGGTGGAACCGGTCGCGGGCAATATGGGAGTCGTGCCGCCTGTACCCGGGTTCCTTGCAGGGCTCAGGGCACTCAGCCGGCGCAATGGAGCTCTCCTGGTATTCGACGAGGTGATGACTGGGTGGCGGGTGCACCCGCGGGGAGCGCAGGTCCTGTACGAGATCGAGCCAGACCTCACCTGCCTCGGCAAGGTAGTGGGGGGAGGGCTTCCGGCCGCAGCGTTCGGTGGAAAGCGCGAGCTGATGGAAAACATCGCCCCCTCCGGTCCGGTGTATCAGGCAGGCACGCTCTCTGGCAACCCGCTGGCGATGACTGCCGGGCTGGCCACTCTCGACGTGCTGTCCCGCCCCGGGGCGTGGGAGCGGGCAGAGAACTGGGCGGATCAAGCCGCGTCCGCCATCAGCCGGGCCGCTGCAGGAGCCGGCGTGCCGATCACAGTCCAGCGTGTGGGCACCATGTTCACCCCGTTTTTCACCGGACAGCCGGTGCGCGACTTCGCGGCGGCTAAGCGGACCGATCGAGAAGCCTACAAGCGGTTCTTCCACGCCATGCTCGAAGCCGGCATCTACCTGCCTCCCTCCCCGTTCGAAGCGGCCTTCGCCTCCTCGGTCCACGGTGAGGCTGAGCTCGAGCTCCTCGAGGCCGCGCTTGGAGCCGCATGGCCGCGATAGCCATCATCGGCGCCGGCCTGACCGGCCTCACGACCGCGTATCGGCTCAAGCAGCGGGGGACCCGCGTCGTCGTCTACGAAGCCAGCGACAGAATCGGTGGCTCACTCAAATCAGAGCGACGGGACGGCTATCTGGCGGAGCTGGGCGCGAGCTCGCTGGCCGCGCCTTCGGGCCCGGTAGCAAGGCTGCTATCTGACCTGGGCCTCGAGACGTCCAAGGTGACAGCCTCTTCGAGCGCGCGAAATCGATACATCGTCCGACGAGGGCGGCTGGTGCGACTCCCGATGTCTCCGGCGGAGCTCCTCACTTCCCGCCTGCTATCCAACGTCGCGAAGCTGGCCATCTTCGGTGAGCCGCTGGTCGAGGCCGGCGATTCTCCGCTCGAGGAGAGCGTGGCGGCTTTCGTCCGGCGTCGCTTCAACCAGGAGGTGCTGGACTACATCGTCAATCCGTTTATCGCTGGGGTCTTCGCCGGCGACTCG
>JBDTUV010000104.1:0-8119 GCA_040007575.1 Gemmatimonadales bacterium | reverse complement strand
GTGCTGGCCCGGATTCGGGACGCGGAGCTTCGCGCGACCGATAGCGAGCCCACCGTCACGATTCCCGAGCTGTTCTCGACGCTGACCCGGGCCATCTGGTCCGAGACTGCCGATCAGGCGGCCGGCAAAGCTGCAGCGCCGCGAAACATCACGTCGGTCAGACGCGATCTTCAGCGGCTCTATCTCAATAGCCTGGTCCGGATGGTCGTGAGCCCGCTCCCGGAGACCCCGGAAGACGCGCGTACACTCGCCCGGGCCACTCTCGCTGACCTCGGCGGTGAGCTGGACCGAGCACTGCTGCGACGTGGAGTAGAGCTGGACCAGTACACCCGCGCCCATTTGGTGGATTCGAAGGAACGGATCTCCCAGGCCCTCAACGCACAGATGATTCAGACCGCCGCAACGGCAAGGTAACGATCATGCTTCTGATTGCTTCAGATCCTTCCCCCATGGTACAAGCCGCGGTTTATATGGGCGGCGTGCTCGCAGGATACGTGCTCCTGGTGCGGCCCGACGAGTGGCAGAGCGCCTGGGAGTCAATCCGCAACAGCTGGTCCCGGCGCCGCAAAGACTGAGCACGGGAGTGGCGCCACCCGGCACGGGTGACGTTATGATTCTCCGATGCAATCGCCTTCCGGGGGGATAGCCCTTCAGGTTCGCAATCTCCGCAAGGCCTATAAAGATGTCGTCGCGGTGGACGGCCTCGATCTCGAGGTCCTCGCCGGCGAGTGCTTCGGACTGCTCGGGCCTAACGGCGCGGGCAAGACCACCACTATCGAGATCTGCGAGGGGCTCAACACCCCCGACGAGGGCGAGGTGGTGGTCCTTGGGCGCCGGTGGGACCGGCAGGAGCGAGAGCTCCGGCAGCTGCTTGGTATCTCCCTCCAGGAAACCCAGTTCTCCGAAAAGCTCACCGTCGACGAGACGGTGCAGCTGTTTCGAAGCTTCTATAAGCGCGGCCCTCTCCCTGCCGACGTCATTGCCATGGTTCAGCTCCAGGAAAAGGCCGGCTCCCGCGTGGGTGCGCTCTCCGGAGGCCAGAAGCAGCGTCTCGCCCTGGCCTGCGGGCTGGTCGGCGACCCCGAGCTGCTGTTCCTGGACGAGCCGACGACCGGCCTCGATCCGCAGTCCCGCCGCCAGCTGTGGGAGCTGATCGAAGGCTTCAAATCGGCCGGACGATCCATCCTGCTCACCACCCACTATATGGAAGAGGCCGAGCGGCTCTGCGACCGGGTCGCGATTGTGGATCATGGCCGGATGATCGCGCTGGGCACCCCCCAGGCGCTCATCGCCGGACTCGAGGCGGAGCACGTGGTTGAATTCGCCCTGGTCTCGCCGGCGGTGGTGGACGAGGCCGCGCTGCGGCAGCTCGACGGGGTCTGTGCCGCGGAACGCCGGAACGGCACCTACCGCCTGCAGGTGTCCGAGCTGCACCGGGTGATGCCGCCGCTGCTTCAGGAGCTTCGGCGTCAGGGAGCCCAGCTCACCGAGCTCAGAACCCACTCCGCCACGCTGGAAGACGTTTTCGTCTCTCTCACTGGCCGGCACCTGCGGGATGAGTGACCGGCGCCGCTGGGCCGACCATCCGCTGGTCCAGCTCACGCGGGTGCGCTATCGCGAGTTCTTCCGGGAGCCGGAGGCGGTATTCTGGGTATTCATCTTCCCCGTTCTCCTAGCGGCGGGGCTCGGCATCGCGTTTCGTAACCGGGCCCCGGACCGCACCGGCGTGGCGGTCGTAGCCGCCGATACCGGCGCCGCCCGGCTGGCAGACGCCCTGCGTGCCGCCGGAGAGCTTCAGGTTTCGGTCCTGAGCGACTCGGCTGCCGCCGAGGCGCTTCGCACCGGAGAGGTTGCGTTGGTCGTGGCGCCTGCGCCCGGCGGGAAGGTGGAGTACCGTTACGATGACACCCGGCCGGAGAGCCGGATCGCGCGCCTGCTGGTGGACGATGCCTTGCAGCGAGCGGCGGGCCGGCGCGATCCGGCGACGGTGAACGACCGGCTGGTGCACGAACGGGGCTCCCGCTACATCGATTTTCTGGTGCCGGGGCTTCTGGGGATGAACCTCATGGGCAGCGGCATCTGGGGGGTGGGCTTTGCCATCGTGGACGCGCGAAAGAAGCGGCTGCTCAAGCGCCTCATCGCCACGCCGATGTCGCGGCCCCAGTTCCTGGCGTCGTTCGTGCTCTCTCGACTCACTCTGCTCGTCATTGAAGTAGGCCTGCTCCTCGGCTTCGGCGCCCTGGTGTTCGGCGTGCCGCTCCGTGGGTCGTTCGTGGTGCTGGTGACGATCTGCCTGGTGTCGTCGCTCGCGTTTACGTCGCTGGGTCTCCTGGTGTCCTCACGGGTCCAGACCATGGAGGGAGCATCCGGTCTGATGAACCTGGTCATGCTCCCGATGTGGATCTTCTCGGGCGTATTCTTCTCGGCCTCCCGGTTTCCCGATTCGATCCAGCCATTCATCCAGGCTTTGCCGCTGACGGCCGTAGTGGATGCCTTGCGTGCCAACATCCTTCGCGGCGCCGGGTGGGGCACGGTTGCGCCCGAGCTAGCGATCATTCTGGCCTGGCTCGGGGTGAGCTTTCTTCTCGCGCTGAGGTTGTTCCGCTGGCGCTAGCCTAGGGCCCTAGCCCCCTGTCGAGGATCCTACCCTGGCGGAACTCGTCCGCCGATGTAATTTGTTGCCCATCCCCGAAAAGAAGTGCCCTCCAGGTGCCGACAGGCACACCCCGGAGAAATTTATGTCTGCAAGGCCGGCGCTTAATGCGGTGCTCGCCTCCAGCACTGCCCTGCTCCTGCTCGCAGGGTGCGAAGTCGACAAGGCTACCCAACCCCAACCCGAGATCGCTACGCTCTCCGAGGCGGCGAGCCTGACGCTGGCTCAGGAGGTACGGGCCCTGACAGCCGGCCGGGGTATCGGTCCGCTAGGGCGCCCGGCGCCGGTGCGGCCTGCGCTGGTACAGCTGGGCCAGGCGCTGGCGTTCGACAAGATCTTGAGCGGGAACAAGGATATCTCCTGCATGAGCTGCCACCTGCCGTCCTTTTCGACAGGAGATGGGCGCAGCCTCTCGATCGGGCAGGGAGCTACGGGGTTCGGCTCCACGCGGGTCCACCCCCAAGGGGTCTTCATCCCCCGCAATGCCCCTCAGCTCTTCAACTTGTTTGCGATCAAGCCGTTGTTCTTGGACGGTCGCGTGGCCCTGGATGCGCAGGGGAATTTCATTACCCCCGCGGACAATAAGGTCACGCCGCAAATGACCAGCGCTTTCGAGTTCGGTGGGCTGTCGGCCCTGCCCCTGTTCCCGGTCCTTTCCCGCTCGGAGATGCGGGCCGACGTCGGCAACGAGCTCGCGGACGTCAAGGACAAGACTCCCCAACAGGTCTGGCAGGCGCTCATGACCCGGCTGGGCCGGCTTCAGGAATACCGGCGGATGTTCGAGGCCGCCTATCCGGGGAAGCGGTTTGCGGCAATGAACTTCGGACACGCCAGCAACGCCATAGCCGCATTCTTTGTGGACCAGTTGGCGTTCAACAACTCGCCCTGGGATCGTTTTCTGGCCGGTGACGACGCGGCTATGTCCGCGGTCCAGCTGCAAGGTGCCAAAAACTTCATGAGCGCCCGCTGCTCCATTTGCCATAATGGACCCGCGCTCACCGACAATCTGTTCCACAACGTCGCCGTGGCCCAGATCGGCCCGGGTGAGGGAGACGGTCCAGACGGCCGCGACGATTTCGGCCGCGAGCGGATCACCAAGAACTCGGCAGACCGGTATGCGTTCCGGACTCCGGCGCTCCGAAATGTGGAGCTCACAGGACCATACGGCCACGACGGAGCATTCTTCGATCTTCGCGACTTCGTGGACCACTACAGCGTGTCGCATGAAAAGCTTATGGCGTTCACCCCGAGCCCGATTGAGCCGCTCCTGGTAGGCACAATGCAGGACACGAAGGATGCCATCCTCTTGACCCGGGATCCGTTATTGCAAGGTGTATTCTTTGAGCCTCAGGTGGTCGACGAGGTGACCGAGTTCATGAAGGCGCTGACCGATCCGGCCGCGCGGAACCTCGGACACCTGGTTCCCGCGAGGGTGCCGAGCGGGCTTTCGGTGGACCCCTAGCCACCGGCCGGCAGAGCGCCGGCCACTGGCACCTCCTCGATCCGCGGCGGCGGCGGACGTAGTGTCAGGCTCACAGCATCAAGTGCGCCAGTTGCCTGCCTCGTGGTGGACCGGTGGCGGCGCCGAGCGGCTCCACGGTGAGGGCCGCTCCGAGCACGGCACCGCCGGTCTCCGGCATCCCGGTCGTAAACATCGTAGACCCCGCACCGGGAACGAGGATCGCCGAGCCGCGCACCATTCCGTCCGCGCAGATGAACCAGAACTGATAGCCGCTGCCGGCGGGAGCGGGCGGGAGGCCGTGGACCACGACGCTCCAACGGTGCGTGGTCTCGTCGGCAAAGATGACGAGGCCCCCGCGCCGGTCTCCCGCTTCCACGCTGGTCTGGAGGATTCGTCCGGCACGGCGCATGACGGACAGCGTGTCCTCCAGTGCTTCCGTCCGGACTTGCAGTACGGTGACCTCGCGCTCCAGCGACTGCGCCTGCTGCCGTCCGGCAGTCCACCCGGCAAAGGCGAGCAACACGGACGCGGCTATCGCAGCCGGCAGAAGCCACCTGGATCCGGGGACTCTGGCGTCGTCGAGAACGTACTGGATGATGTGCCGCCGCAGGCCGGGACGGGGAGCAGCCGGGGGCAAGCTCATGGGCAGCCACGCCAGCTCCGTCTCGATGCGTGAGACCTCACGCCGGCAATCCTCGCAGTTGACCAGGTGGGCTTCGAACGTGGCGATGTCATCGCCATCCAGGATGCGGGTGGCGTACTCCACGCGATGCTCGACGAACCAATCGTGCGCTTTCACAGTACCCAGTCCTTGAGGCCGGCCAACGCCGTACGCAGCCGATCAAAGGCGAGTCGCAGGCGGGTCTTGACGGTGCCGAGTGGAATCCCGAGCTGGGCGGCGATTTCCGACTGGGTAAGCCCTTCGAAGTAAGCCAGCTGCACGGCCATCCGCTGCTCGGCCGGTAGCGCCTCGAAGGCCGCGTGCACCTGCGCGTGCACCTGCCAGCCCGGATGTCCCGCCTCGTCCGGCTCCACGGGAGGGGCGCTCTGCCGGCCCCATTCCAGCGCCACCGCCATTTGCTTTCGCTCGTTCCGCCGCCGGCTTCTCAGCCGGTCGATCGCCCTGTGGCGTGCGACGCGGAGCAGATACGGCATGAGGCCGGCATTCCCCCCGGTCTCGAGCGTGACGTTCTCCCAGACGATGCGAAAGGTGTGCATCACCACTTCCTCAGCCTCGTCGCGGTCCTGGAGCATGGCCTGGACGACACTGAGGAGCCAGGGGGTCGCCAGGTCGACCAACTCGACTAACGCCTGCTCATCGCGGGCGACGAGCCGCTGCCGGAGTGAAGCCTCCCGCTCCGCAGCCAAACCGCCCCTGCGCCCGGGTTCAAACGGCTCGGCGCGTGCCCGGCTCCCCGAGCTCTCCGGTTTAAGCACACTCAGCCGGCATGAGACGTGGACAGGGCTACTCCGGAAGAGCGACGGGAAGCATTACTGACCGGCACACGCTCTCGTCGGCCCGGCAGAAGCTGACTCGCAGAACGCCCCGTACGGGAACGCCTGGCGGCCGGACGTCCCAGGGCGGCTCCAGAAAATAACTCGAGTCCATAGAGACACGTCCCCGCGCCAAGCGGACGACCCCACCTGCGGCCAGCTCGATCGCGGGCGGCACCCGAGCGTTGATGCGCAGGTCATCGGCTGGGACGACGGCCAGGATCGCCTCACCTGCGAGCGAGCCCGCTTGCAACCGGACCGGAGGCGGCGCCGCCCCTGATTCACACGCGGCGGCGGCGACGAGGCTCGCGAGAAGCAAGCGCATGGCGGCCTCTACTCGGCAAGCAGCGCTTGAATGCGCTGCTCCCACGCCTGATAGGTCCGGTCACCGACGTGAAACTCGCCAGCACCTTCATACCGAATCCGGCCGCGCCTATCGATCAGCACGAAGCTCGGCCAGTAGCGGATGGCGTAGCGATCCCACGTACGCCGGTCGTTGTCCTGGGCATTGGGATAGGTGATGCCCTGCCGAGCCAGCGCCTTGGCGACGTTGCTCTTATCATGTTCGCCGGCGTAGGGCGGAAACTCGGGGGTGTGGACCCCGATGAGGGTGAGCCCCTCACGCCGGTACCGGCTGTCGAGCTGCACCAGTGACGGCACGGTCCGAGTGCAATTGCCGCAGGTGAACACCCAGAAGTTGAGGAGGACCACGCGTCCCCGGAGCTGGTCGAGCCGCACCGGAGTGTCTGCATTGAGCCAGCTCGTGTTGTCCCAGGCCGGCGCGGGGCGGGGCACGCCGTCCGTGGCGGTCGTCTGAACCAGCGGTCCCTGGGCACCGCTCAGGGCGGGGAGAGAGATGGCTGCGATCCAGACGAGGGCCGAGGAAAGAGTCCGAGGGACGTGCCGTACAGCCGAGCGGCGGAGCCGCGCATAGGCGAATCCCAGGATGCCGCCGTAGATCAGGTGGCCAGCGAGGCTTCCCATGGCCACCGGCCGCATCGGCGGCATCCGGAGCGCGGCGAAGGCCGGCATGCCAAGCAGGAGCGGCATCAGGACGAGCGCGCCAAGTACCCACCAGACCAGACCCCATAGCGCTCCCCATGCGACCCCGCTGCCGGACCCCGCTTCTGCTCTGGCACCGAGCAACCACCCGAAGAACGCGCCGATGATCGCGCTGTTGAAGAGATGGTAGATCCAGCCGGCTACGAGGCTCTCGGAGCGCACCACCATCGCGACCATGGCCATCATGGGCACCTGCCCCCCGTCTGGGGCCGGCGCCTTCATGAGCTGCATCATGATCCCAAACACCAATCCGGCAAGCAGCCCGGCGACCGCGCCGACAATCACTCTGTTCTGCATGGGTTCTTCCTCCTGAACAGTCCGTGCAAGGGAGGGAGCGCGCACTGGCGCCCCGGGACATCCCGCCCTACATGTGCTTCATTTCGCCGCCGGTAGCGTGTAGCTCGGCGCTTGCCACCGGCCGGTTCAGCTTCTTGGACCAGATGAGGAGCTTGCGGTATTTCGAGAGGTCCGTGCCCTTGGGCAGGTCGTAGCTTTGGCCCCCCTGCCTCTTCTTGAGCTTCCCGAGGTCCAGGGCGTTGCGATCCGGGGTATCACCGGCTGAGAGCACAACATGGAGTTTGGGGGCTTGATCGACCGAGAAGTCGTCGGTGAACTTGATCTGCTGCTTACCCTTCGTCTCGACGATCTCGTAATCCCCTGCGGCCTTATGGGTCTCGGCCCCCATGAACATCATGTTCGGCGCCATGGCGCTGTCGTGGCCCATCATCTGGTCGTGGTGGTCCATCATCGCCGAGTCGTGCTGCATCATGCTGGAATCCCGCTGGGCCTGGAGCGCCGGAGGCGCGAAGAGGAAGGCGCCGGCGAGGATGCCGCCCAAAAGGACGTTGGGGTGACGCGGTGGCTGGTGCATGGTGAGGCTCCTCTGTCGGGGATTGGAACCGGCTCAGCGCCAAGGTGGTTGAGAGCAAGGGTGCTCAATCCAGAACGCTCTGAACCAAGCCGTGGATCTCCCCCCCTCCCAGGCTGGTCCGCCAAGCGCGGCCTCATCGAAAGGTCGCTATGGCTCCCAGCGGCTTCCGCCGCAGTCTGGGCACCACTGCCCCCGGCGCCGGATACCCGGTCACCACCAGCATCACCGGTCGCTCGTTCGGCGGCCGCTCCAGCACTTCGCTGAGAAACCCCATGGGATTCGGCGTGTGGGTCAACGAGGCGAGTCCCGCATGGTGCAGTGCGGCGAGGAGCAGCCCGGTGGCGATCCCGACGGACTCCATGACGTAGTAATGGGTTCGTCGCTTGCCCCCTGCCGTGAGCCCATAGCGCTGCGCGAACACCGCGATCAGGTATGGCGCGCTCTCCAGATAAGGCTTGTGGGCGTCGGTGCCCAGCGGTGCCAACGCGTCGAGCCAGTCCTGAGGCGCATGGGCATAGAACTCCCGCTCGGCCGCCTCCGCCGCCTCCCGGATCCGGCGCTTGAGGCCGGGATCACT
>JBDTUV010000103.1:0-8285 GCA_040007575.1 Gemmatimonadales bacterium | reverse complement strand
CGCCTCCTCCCGTACCTAACAGGATGGCGAGAAGTTCGGCGGTCGTCAACGCGGGAGGACCCAGGGACCAGAGCCGCTCGCGAGGGCGGTCGGCGTCGAGCAGGGTGGAAATCGGCAGGACCATGGACCAGGATAGCGAAACCCGGAGCTCGCCTGGTCTGCATTATCGTGCGGAGAGGACGGAAGTTACGCGCTTCCTAACGGCCCTGCCCGTGACACTTTTTGTACTTCTTCCCCGAGCCGCACGGGCAGGGGTCGTTCCGCCCAGCCTCAGGCACAGCAGCGGTGGCGCGCCCAACCGGACCCAGCGAGCTGTTGACGGCGGGACCAACCGGCGGGGGCAGAGCAACCCGGCGCGAGGAGGAGGCGAACAAGTCGTCCGTACCGCTCGGCTCCGGAGTCGGTTGCACTGCAGGTGCCCGGCGGGCCCGTGGCTCCGGTGGAGGCGGGTCCGCGCTCACCTGAATCTTGAAGAAGCGCTCCGTGAACGTGGACTGGATGTCGTGCATCAGATCCTCGAACATCTCGAAGGCCTCCCGTTTGTACTCCACGAGCGGGTCCTTCTGGCCCCAGGCGCGGTACTGGATCGCGTTCCGCAGCTGGTCGAGGTCGTAGAGGTGGTCCTTCCACCGCTCGTCGAGCACCGACAGCATCACCTGTGACAGCACCTGGCTGTCCACCTCAGGGATGCCGATCGTTTTCCCGAAATCACCCAGATACTTGATCTTGCGCCCGAACGTCTCCTCCCCTTCGGCCCGGGCCGCCTCGGCCATCTTATCGATGGTCGGGGTGGCCTCGGCATCGACGACAGCATCCACGGTAACGAGGTACTGGAGGGTGAGCGCCTCGCGCAGGCCACCCCGGTCGTATTCCTCCGGATTCGAGGCGCCGGCGAGGAACTGATTGACCGCTCGCTCCAGAGCCAGCTCGATCATCCGCCGGGCTTCGGCCTTCAGCTCCTCGCCTCGCTCCAGTGCGAAGAGTCGAAGCGAATAGATGACCTCCCGCTGCTGGTTCATCACGTCGTCGTATTCGAGCAGCCGTTTTCGCTGCTGGAAGTTCTGCAGCTCGACCCGCTTCTGGGCCTGCTCGATGGCCCGGGTGACCAGACCGCCGGTAATGACCTCGCCCTCCTCCGCCCCGCTCTTGTCCATCCACCGGGCAATCCGGTCGGAGCCGAAGAGCCGCATCAGGTCGTCTTCCAACGAGAGGAAGAAGATGGTCTGCCCCGGATCTCCCTGGCGGCCCGAGCGGCCCCGCAGCTGCCGGTCGATGCGGCGCGACTCGTGCCGCTCGGTACCGATGATCTGGAGCCCGGCCTCTGGAGCCGCGAGGTCGAGATCCTTGCCCAGTTTGATGTCCGTGCCGCGGCCGGCCATGTTGGTTGCGATCACGATCGCCGCCTTCTGCCCCGCCCCGGCCACAATCTCCGCCTCGCGCTGGTGGTACTTCGCGTTCAGCACTTCATGCTTCAGGCCGCGGCGTTTGAGCTGCCGCGAGAGAGTCTCCGAGACATCCACGTTCACGGTGCCGATCAGCACCGGCCAGCCGAGCTGGTGCAGCCGCTCGACCTCGGTCATGATCGCGTCGTGCTTCTCCTTCCGGGTCTTGTAGATCCGGTCGGCCTGGTCCAGGCGGCGGATCGGCCGGTGGGTCGGGATGACGTTGACGTCCAGGCCGTAGATCTGGAAGAACTCGGTCTCTTCGGTCTCCGCTGTGCCGGTCATCCCCGCCAGCTTGTCGTACATCCGGAAGTAGTTCTGAATGGTGATGGTGGCGAAGGTCTGAGTCTCTCCCTTGACCTGCACTCCTTCCTTGGCCTCCACCGCCTGGTGCAGTCCATCCGCCCAGCGTCGGCCGGTCATGACGCGCCCGGTGAACTCGTCCACGATCATCACCTGGCCTTCCTGCACCAGGTAATCCACTTCCTTCTCGTACAGGACATGCGCCTGCAAAAGCTTATGGATGATGTGGAGCTTTTCGCTCTTGATGGCGTAATCGGATTCGACCTGGCGGCGTCGCTCGATCCTTTGGATGGGCGACAGATCCGGATCCCGATCAATGGCGTGGATCTCCTCCGAGATGTCCGGCACCAGGAACAATTCCGGTTCGTTCGGCGACATGGCCTCCGACCCGCGGTCAGTCAGGTGGACCGAGTGGCCCTTCTCGTCCAGCACGAAGTAGAGCGTGTCTTCGAGATCGCGCATCCGCTGCTGCTTCATGGGAAGCTTGCGATCGGCGATCGCGTCGAGCTCCATCCGCTGAACCAGCTGCTTGGTTCCGGTCTCGTTCAGCATCTTGAGCAGCCGCTTGTTCTTAGGCATGCCCAGCCGGGCTTGGTAGAGCTTGAGCGCGGCGTCGTTCCGGGTCTTGGGGTCCTCGAGCAGCTTCTCCGCCTCGGCCAGCAGCGTGTTCACAACTCCGGTCTGTTTCCGCACCAGCTCGGCCACCTGGCGGCTGAACTGGGCATACTTCTCGTCGGTCTCGTTGCCCACCGGTCCGGAGATGATGAGCGGGGTGCGGGCCTCGTCGATGAGGATCGAGTCCACCTCATCGATGATGGCGTACGCATGCTCCCGCTGCACCCGCTGGTCGAGCGAGAACACCATGTTGTCGCGCAGGTAATCGAAGCCGAACTCGTTATTGGTTCCGTAGGTGATGTCGGCGAGATACGCGGCGCGACGCTCGGGTGAGGAGGGCTCGGTGTCGTCGAGGCAGGTGACCTCGAGGCCGAGGTACTTGAACACGTGGCCCATCCACTGCGAGTCGCGGCGGGCCAGGTAGTTGTTGACCGTGACCAGGTGGGAGCCCCGGCCCGCCAGTGCGTTGAGGTAGAGCGGCAGGGTAGCGACCAGCGTCTTGCCTTCGCCGGTGGCCATCTCTGCGATTTTCCCCTGGTGCAGGACGACACCACCGATGAGCTGAACGTCGTACGGTACCATGTCCCAGACCAGCTCGCGTCCGGTTACCTGTACCGTGGTACCAAGCAGGCGCCGGCACGCCTCCCGAACGGTGGCAAAGACTTCCGGAAGCAGCTCGTCCAGACCGGCCGCGAGCTCCTGCTTGTAACGCTTTTCCAGGCCCTGGAATCGGCCCTCGAGCTCATCCCGCTCGACCGGATCGGCGCAGCCGTGTTTGGCCTCCCGCACCTCCTCCAGCTCCGTCTTGAGGGCGCCAGTCCGGGCGCCCAAACGCTCCCGAAAACGGGGCGTCTGGGCCTTGAGCTCGGACTCATCCAGCTGCTTGAGTCGCTCCTCGTGACCGTGGATCTGGTCCACGATCGGCTGAATGCGCTTGCGCTCCCGGTCGAATCGCGTTCCGAAGACCGAGGTCATCAGTGTCTTGATCATTCTGGGTCTAAATATAACCGGTGTCTGGTGATGTACTCCGCGACCACATCGGGCACCCAGTAGCGGACCGAGAGTCTCTGGCGAACCCGCCGGCGCACCTCGGTAGCCGAGATGTCGATGGCCGGGACTTCGATCACGGTCGAGATCCAGGGTGAGTCGGCTACCTCGGTCCCCGGCCGGGCAAAGACCGCGATACGCGCCAGGTCGCGGAGCTGGCCGGCCTCCTTCCAGGCGGGCAGCTCGGCGGCCGCGTCGGCGCCGAGGAGGAGCACGAACTCCACCCCCGGCTCCCGCTGCCGCAAGTGTCTCAGAGTATCAACCGTGTAGGAGGGACCCGGGCGCTGCAGCTCGCTACGTTCAACGCTGAGCCCCGGCATTCCCGCTACCGCGAGCGACAGCATGGCCGCACGGTGTTCGGCGGAGGTGCGGTGCTGGCCTACCTTGAATGGCTGTTCTCGGGCAGGAACGAATCGAAGTGAGTCGAGCTGCAGTTTCTCGGCCGCCACCGTTGCGACGATCAGGTGTCCGTGATGCACCGGATCAAACGACCCGCCGAAGAGGCCGATCATCCCCTGCTCAGGCCCCGGTTGGAGCTTTCGGGCAAACCTCTCGCGCTCCAGGCGCCTTGGGATGAAACCGCCGGATGTAGTCGCAGGTCTCCTGGACGTCCTCGCGATATCCCAGGGTCTTATAGGCCTGCACCAGCTTCACCAACGCATCCGGGGCCACAGCCGACTTGGGATAGTTCGCAATCAGATCCTTCAGATACAAGATCGCGGAGTCATACGCCTTCAGACGGTAATAGAAGACGGCGGCCTTGTACGTCTTGTACGCGAAACGCTCGTTCAGCTCCGCAATTCGGAGTTGGGCCCGTTTGGCCGCGCTACCTCCCGGGTACCGGTTGAGGAGCTCCTGGTAGGTGGCCAGTGCGGTTTGCCCGTAGGTGGGATCGAGCTCCGGGCGGCGCCAGAGGTCGGCATATACGTCCCCGACGCGCAGCAGGGCTTCGGGCGCGAGGGGGTGGTTTGGCGTGTCGTCCGAGGCCTTGCGAAATTCGCGCGCCGCTTCCAGCTGTCTGCCGCGTGCGAAATACGCCTCGCCCAGCCAGTAGTGGGCCTGCGGGATGCGAGGATCTCCCGGTGGAAGCTCCAGCAGGACCCGCTCGATCACCTTCTCGGCATCGGCCCATTTGCCGTGCCGTACCGCCATCTCTGCCTTGCTCCAGAGCGAGTCGATCAGCGCCGGCGAGGCGCTCTCGGTTGGGCGGGAGCTCGGCGAGGGCGACACAGTCGGATTGGCCGGACGTCCCCCCCCGCACGCCGTAACCAGCGCGGCGAGACAACAACACCAGCGGTATATCATCGCAGGATCGTTCGGGCGGAATCGAAGGGAGCCGAGCCGCGGAGGCCTTCGAGCCGGTCTAGAGCCATTTGATAGATCGAATCCGTCTGTACCGCATCAGAAACCACCGTTCGGTAGGCGAGTACTCCTGCGATACTGTCTCCCAGCCGTAGCCTGGCGTCGCCGTAACCGACCAGCGCGCGGCGTCCCACGGTGGTGTTCGAGTCGATGCGAATAGCCGCCGCAAACCAGAGCGCTGCATCCTGCGGCATCCCGGTAGCCTCAGCGCGCAGCCCCAGGGACAGGGAGCAGCCCGCCACGCCTTCTTGCGCCCGGGAGCGGAGCGCGGCCAGCTTGGTACGGCGGAGGCCCGACTGAAAGGCGGGAAGGGCCTCGCCGCAGCCACTGGTCTCCCGCAGGGCGGCACCGTACACGACCAGGAGGGAGTCCACCGTCTCGGGGTCTGGAGCCACTGCAATGGCCCCAGGAAGGACAGCCACGAGATCGGCAGCCTGGGCACCGGGGCGGCGAATCAGGTCCAGGGCGTAGCGGCCCGTGGAACGGTCGGGAGCAATGGCCCCCATTCCCACTACCGCCGCCTGGAGCCTCTTGGCATCGCCGGCCCGTTCTGCCGCCCGCGCAACCGACTCGAGACCCTCCGCCGCCTCTTCCGCCCGGGTCGGGTCTTCGGCGGCAAGCCGGAGATAGGCATCGGAGGCAACCTCGAGATTGCCGGTGTGAAGCGCCGCGGCGCCGGTCTTGGCCCAGAGGCGTGGGTCCTGATCCTTTTCCAGCCCGGCCCGATACTCAGCCAAAGCTTGGGCGTAGCGCCCCTCGCTGTACGACTTGTCGCCTTGGCGCTCGTGATCGCCGGCCTGTCCACACCCGCACAGGAGGGTCAGCGCAATCACCCATCGAGAAGAGCCCAGCTTCACTGACCCGCCCGCGAGAGCATCGCTAGATACGCCTCGACTCGGGCATTTTCGGGACGCCGTGCCAGACAGGACTCCCACACCGACCGGGCCCCACCAGCATCACCGGACAGGTAGTGCGCCAGACCCAGCGCGGCTTCCGCATCCACGAAATTGGGCCGCGCACCGACCACCTCTTCCAGGGCTTCACGTGCTTCCAGAGGGCGGCCTGCCTCCAGGAGGAGCCGCGCCATCCGGTAGCGCAGGTCGTGAAACTCAGGTCCCAGCTCGAGCGCGGCTTGATACTGCGCGATGGCGCGCTCGATCGCACCGGCGTTGGCGTAGGTTTCGGCCAATTCGGCGTGCCGGTTCGCCAGTTGCGCTGCAACCGGCGCGGGAAGGCCGGCCGTAGGCTTGGCGAGGTGCTCAGCCGCCCGGCCGAACGCATCCTGCGCCTCCTCGGTGCGGCCCAGCTCATTGAGCACCAACCCCTGGTGGATCAGAGCCTCGACATAGTGAGGGTTGAGCTCCAACGCGCGTTTGAGCTCGCCCAGTGCCCGCTCGGCCTGACCCAGCAGGGAGAGTGACACGCCCAGAAGGTGGTGGACGTCGGCGAATGCTCGTCCGGAGTCGACCACCGATTCCAGCAGATGGACCGCCCCGTAATAGTCCTGCACGACGAATCGCTCCCGGGCGCGTGCCAGCAGGAGCTCAGTCTGCCCGGCCATAGGCCTCCCGAAACCATCGAATGAACCGGCGAATCCCTTCGGGGAACGGCGTCTTCGGCGCATAGCCGAGTACTGCGCCGGATTTCGTGAGATCCGCGGCGGTCCGCTGCACATCTCCCGGCTGCATAGGGCCCCATTCGATCTTGGGCTCGACGCCCAGGGCGCGGGCGATCTCGGCCACCATCGCCTCAGTTGGGATAGACCGGCTGCCACCCAGATTGAAGTGCTCGACCCCAACCGGTGCGGTAGCGGTCCAGGTGATGGCCGCCAGAACCCCGGCGACGATGTCGTCGCAGTAGGTATAGTCGCGCGACTGGGTTCCATCCCCGAAGAGCGTCAACGTACGGCCTTCGACCATCTTCCGCGCAAACGCGTGGATGGCGAGGTCGGGCCGCTGCCGCGGACCGTAGACGGTAAAGAAGCGGAGCGAGGCGGCCCTGAAGCCATAGATCGGGGCGACCGACCCCAGAAACAACTCCCCCGCTCGCTTGGTCGCCGCATAGGGAGAAACCGGCGCCGTGGCCACGGCGTCTTCCCTGAACGGCACCGGAGTGCTGTCTCCGTAGACCGACGAAGACGAGCCGAAGACGATTCGGCTCACACCCGCCTGGCGAGCGGCTTCGAGCACCGCCGCCGTGCCGGTCACGTTGGCGCGGGCGTACCCAACGGGATCAGCCAGCGAAGGTCGCACCCCCGCCTTGGCCGCCAGGTGAACGATGACGGTATCGGGCGTGAGCAGGGCGCGCAGGGCGGGAACGTCGAGCATGTCCTGCTCCCTGAACGAGAACCCCCGCGGTTTTCCCACCTCGACCAGGTTCTGCTCCTTCATCGCCCGGGGGTAGAAGGGATCAAAATTGTCGATCCCGACGATCTCATCTCCCTGGGCGGAGAGCGCCTCGACCAGATGGGAGCCGATGAAGCCGGCGGCGCCTGTGACCAGGACCCGAGTCACCGCCGGGCCCGACCAATCCCGTGATATTCGAAGCCAAGGCTGGCCATCCTCTCGGGGTCGTAGAGGTTGCGCCCATCGATGAGCAGCGGACGCCGGACCAGCTTGCGGACCCGCTCGAAGTCGGGGTTGCGGTAGACCAGCCACTCGGTCATGACGATCAGCGCGTCGGCACCGTGGGCGGCACTGTAGGGGTCGGCCGCGTACATCACTCGATCCCCAAAGATCACCCGGGCCGAGTCGGTTGCCTTGGGATCATGAGTCTGTACCCGGGCCCCGGCCGCGAGCAGCCCGTCGATGAGAGGGATCGTCGGGCTTTCCCGCATGTCATCGGTCTCGGCCTTGAAGGCGAGTCCCCAGAGGCCTACAATCTTGCCGGTGAGGTCCTGTCCCAGGTAGCGCAGCGTCTTCTGAAGAACGACCCGCTTCTGGCATTCATTGACCTCTTCGACGGCCTTGAGCACGTCGAGCGAGAGGCCGAGCTCGTCCGATGTCCGAATCAGGGCCTTCACGTCCTTGGGGAAGCAGGAGCCGCCGTAGCCGGGACCGGGATACAGGAAGGCGCGTCCGATCCGCTGATCCGATCCGATGCCCAGGCGAACGTTGTTGACGTCGGCTCCAACGAGCTCGCAGAACAGCGCGATCTGATTCATGAACGAGATCCGGGTGGCCAGCATGGCATTGGCCGCGTACTTCGTGACCTCGGCTGAAGCGATGTCCATGAAGAGCACCCGATTGCCGCCCTGCCGGGTGAAGGGTGCGTACAGTTCCCCCATCACCTCGCGCGCATCGTCATTATCCACCCCCACCACCACCCGATCGGGCTTCATGAAATCTTCAATCGCGGCTCCTTCCTTGAGGAACTCGGGGTTGGAGCACACGGCGAAGGGAATGTCCGTTTCCGCCTTGACCGCCGCACGCACTTTCTCCGCGGTCCCCACGGGCACGGTGGACTTGGTGACCACGATTTTGGGCTCGTTCATGTTGCGACCCACCGAGCGAGCCA
>JBDTUV010000102.1:0-8312 GCA_040007575.1 Gemmatimonadales bacterium | reverse complement strand
ATTGATGAGATGACGGCGGCCACCACCGAGAGGAGCGGCACTGTGGCCGGAATCGGAGTGAACGACCGGATGCCCCAGGCGATCAGCGCCCCGGCCGCCATGCCCACTAGGCACCCCACCAGCGTCAGCGTGGCCGCTTCCACCAGAAACTGGAACATGATCTCACGCCGGGTGGCGCCGAGCGCCTTGCGGACGCCGATTTCGCGGGTGCGCTCGGTGACCGAGATCATCATGATGGCCACGACGCCGACACCGCCCACCATGAGTCCGACGCTCGACAGGGCGATCATTACCACAAAGAACGCGGCGGTGATCTTATTGAAGGTGTCGAGGATCCGGTCCTGGCCTACGATGGCGAAGTTGTCGGCCTGGCCGGGACGGAGTCCGCGGCTGCTCCGAAGCGCCGTCGTCACCTGGTCCTGCGCTTCCTGCACCGTGGCCGTCTCCGTCGGCAGGACGGCGATATCCAGCCAATCTTTCCAGTACTCCGTCGCCTTGGTGAAGGTCGTGTGCGGGATTGCCAGCCGTGGCTCGCTGGCGTTGCTGAAGAGCGACGCCGCCTCGGCGTGCATCCCCACCACTTCGAACGGCTGGCCAGAGATCTTGATCCGCTTGCCGACGGGGTCGCGGCCCGGAAACAGCGACTCGGCCAGCTTGTCGTTGATCACGACGACCTTGGCTCCAGCCGCGTACTCCATGGGGGTGAAGTTGCGTCCCGCCAGAATGTCGCCACCGTTGACCAGGTTCCAGCTGGGACTCATCCCGGCGATGTCGACACTCTTGAGCTCAACGCCCTCGAAGCTGACGGGCCCGCTGGTGTATTCGCTGATGTTGACATCACGCACCGCGGGAAGTTCGCGAATGAGCTCAGCGTCCTGCACCGTCAGTGGTGGCATCTTCCGCCAGGGCGACATCTCGTCGGAGCCGTCGGAGACCTCCAGCCCGCCGGAGAAGTAGCGATAGACAAAGAACGTCTTGGGGCCGGCGGATTCGAGGATTCCGGTGATGCTGCGGTTGATGCCGGTAATCGCCGACGCCATGGCGATCACCACCGTTACCCCGATGGCTACGCCGAGGATGGTGAGGGCGGCGCGTACCTTGTTGGCCCGGATGGAATCGAGGGCGATGGCCGAGCCCTCCAGCATGCGGGTGACCGCACTCCCGCCTGAGCGAATCATTCCGCCCTCAGAGCGTCGATCGGATCGAGGCGCGAAGCTCGGCTGGCCGGGTAGACGCCAGCGGCAATCCCCACGCTCACACCCAGCAGCACGCCCAAAGCGATGGACCAGGGCGCGACCGCGGCCGGAAGCGGGGTGAAAGCCTTCACCACAAAGGCCAGGGCGATCCCCAGGCCGATGCCCAACACTGCGCCAACCGCTGAGAGCGTGGCCGACTCCACCACGAACTGCGCCAGGATGTCGCGCCGGCGCGCTCCTAATGCCTTGCGAATCCCGATCTCACGGGTCCTCTCGCTCACCGCCATGAGCATGATATTCATGATCACAATTCCGCCCACGACGAGCGAGATGGCCACCAGGCCCGGGAGCGCCACGAAGAGCACCTTCGAGATCTTCTGCCAGCTGCCCAAGGCACCTTCCGCGGTCTGAAAGGCGAAATTGCTCTCCTGCTCGGGCTTGAGCTGGCGCCGGCTCCGCATGATGGCCTCGGCCTGGCCCATCGCGACCTGCATCTGGATCGGATCCGCCGTCTGGACGATCAGCGCGTCAAGGATATTGATGGGGCAGATCAGCCGGCGTCCCTGGGCGCTGAACGGCATGATCGCGAACTTGTCCATGGAGATCCCGAAGAGATTCCCCTGCTTGGCCACCACGCCGATCACCCGGTACGGGAGGCCGCCGATCACCACCTTCTTGTCGATCGGATCGATGCCCTTGAGCAGCTTTTCGGCCAGCTCCTGGCCGATGACCAGCACTGGCTGCGCGGTCCTGACCTCCTGGGAGGTGAAGGCACGCCCGGCGACGATCTCATAGTTTTTGATCTTGAAGTAGCTCTCTTCGGTCCCCGCCAGTCTAATGCTCTTGGCAACCTTGCCGCCGTAGTGCACCGACACGTAGTCCTCACAGAACTTGGCGAAGGTGGCTGGGGTGCTGACCCGCTCGCGTACGAAATCGGCATCGTCATAGCTGATGCGCGGGCGGCGTCGCCAGGCCAGCCAGACATCGTCGGGGATGTGGCCGCTGGTGATACTGGGTCTTTGGCGCAGCTCGAAGGTGTTGGCTCCGACGAGCGTGTTGGCGAACTTTTCTACCATGTAGCGGTTCATGCCTTGCACGATCGACACTACGGCGATCAGAAACGTCACTCCGATGAGCACACCGACCAGCGAGAAGAAACTCTTGAGCTTCTGTGCGCGGATGGTCCCGAGGGCCATCCGGACCGCCTCGAGCAGGCGCATCAGGATGACTTCGCCTCTCGCGTCTTTGTGGTGTCCGCCTGGCGGACCTTGGCCCCATCCTTCAAATCCCGGATCGCCTGGTAGGTTCCCGCCACGATCGTCTCGCCCTCGCGTAGCCCATCTACTACCTCGAAGTATTCGTCGCCGGCGACGCCGACCTTGACCGGCCGGAACGTGGCTGCCCCATCCCTGACGATGAAGACGCCCTCAGCCTCTCGCTTCTGGAACCGCGCTCGCAAGGTGTCTACCGCCGGACCGGCTTCCGACTCGTTGGGGATCTTCTCGTGGTCGCGCACGGTCAGCGCGATAATAGGAATGCTTAGCGCATTGTTCCGGGTATCGGTGACGATGCGCGCGGTGCAGCTCAGGTCCGGGCGGATATCGGCCGGCGGACTCTTGAGGGTGATCTCGACATCAAAATCCACTGCGCGGTCGTTCGAGCCCGAGGCCGTCTGGGTGGGGGTGAGCTTGGCGCTGTGGCTCACCTTGGTGACCCGGCCGGAGAAGGTGGTGTCCGGGTAGGCATCGATGTTGACCTCCACCGAATCCCCGACCTTCAGCCGCACGACGTCGGTCTCATCGACTTGCACCTTGGCCAGGACCACCGACAGATCGGCCACGGTCATCAGCAAGCCGGTCTCGCGAGAGAAGGTCCCCGGCACCGCAACCTCGCCTTCCTCCACGGCCAGCCGGACCACGCGGCCTGAGATAGGCGCGGTCAACCGGGTCTTGGCCAGGTTGTCTTTGGCTTCCTGAAGTCCGGCACGCGCTTGCTCGAGCTGTGCCTTGCTGGACTGATAGTTTGCTTCCGCCACCTCGAGCGCGGTCTGGGCCTGCTCGGCAGTCTCCGGTGCAATCAGGTTCTCGCCCAATTCGGTCAACTGCTTTGCCCGGTTCCAGGCCCGCTGGGCCTGGTCCCGGCTGGCCTTGGTCTGCAGCAGAATGGCCTGATTGGAAGCCACCACGCCCTGGGCGCGAGCCGCTGCCGCTTCATACTGGGCCGGATCGATCTGAAGCAGGAACTGCCCCCGCTTCACGAGATCGCCTTCGCGCACCGCAATCTGGATGATCCGGCCGGTAATGTCGGCGCTGATATCCACCGAGGTCTTTGCCTCGACCTTGCCACTGGCGGTGACGGCACTGACGAGGTCCCGTCGGCCCACCTGCTCCAGCCGTACCTCGGTTGCCGCATGCTTGCTCTTGTTGATACGAAAGGCCACGATCCCGCCTGCGACGAGCACCACCCCAGCCACAGCCAGCCAGACTTTGGTCCTGCGCGACATGTCAGTTCCTCTTAGCGGAGGGGGCGGCCGACCGCGGCTTCCAGCGCAGCGATGGCTTTGTGATAGTCGTAGACCGCATTTACGTAGTCGCCCTCGGCCCGCTGCACCGAGTTCTGAGCATCGGAGACCTCGAGTGCGGTGCCGGCCCCGAGGCGGTAACGGTCCCGAGCCAGACGAAGCTGGTCGCGCGCCGCTTCGCGGCTGGCGCCCTGCACTGCGATGGCCCGAAAGGCCGTTTCCCGGCCGAGGTAGCGCGAGTGCACGTCGGTCCGGACCTGGAGCCGCCGCGCCCTGACGTCCTCCTCCGCGTCATCTTCCTGCGCCCGGGCCTGCGAGAGCCGGAGCGATCGGCTGAAGCCGGTAAAGATGGGCAAGGACACAGTCAGGTTGGCGCCGAACGGCTGGCCGGTGTAGGAGAAAGGGAATACGCTGTTCTGATTGCGGACGCTCTGTGCCACGGGGTCCAGCAGCGCTCCGCCGCCGTCGATGAGCCCTGCCGCCGAAAAGCAGTTGCTCGTCTGGCCGCCGAGCGACAGGCCGGTACGTACCGCATTGTTGTATTCGCAATCGGCAGCCTGACCCTGAGCGCCCGTCAGCGTCTGCCTCAGCAAGAGATCTTGATTGGTGAATTGCTGGGTGAAGCCGCTCCACCCCGCACGGAGTGACAGGGAAGGGAGGAAGTCGGTCTTGGCTGCGCGCACGTCGAGCCGCGCAGCGTGTCCCCTGGCGCGGAGCGACCTCAAAACGGGGTTCTGCCGTTCGGAGAGGGCCAGGAGACTATCGAGCTGAAAGTTGGGAGGGGTCACCGGAAATGAATCGGTCAGCACGACCTGGTCGATTG
The DNA here is from genome assembly GCA_040007575.1 of Gemmatimonadales bacterium. Lineage (GTDB taxonomy): Bacteria > Gemmatimonadota > Gemmatimonadetes > Gemmatimonadales > GWC2-71-9 > CAVVWJ01. The sequence goes on along the minus strand of JBDTUV010000102.1, from coordinate 3,772 downwards.
CCACCGGTGACTCGACGCCCATTCTTCGCAGCAAGTCGAGCTTCGCCTCATTTTCTGCCTGCACCGTGCGCAACAGCGCCACATCCGAGGTGCCCTTCGTGACCTCGGCCTGACGCACGTCGAGCAGGGTGGCCTGGCCCACCTGATGGCGTGCCTTGGCCAGCCCCAGGAAGTCTTCGTTTCGCCGGACCTGCTGTCGCGCGACGGCAACCTGAGCCCCCGCCTGCAAGGTGGTCAGATACTGGGTCGAGATCTCGGCCGTCAGCCCTACACCGGCAGCTCCGATATCCTCCTCGGTGGCGCGCTGCAGGGCTCGTTGTTGGCCGGGGGCCTGAAGAGTGCGGCCGCTGAGCTGCCACTGAAGCCTCAGGCTGTAACCCGAGGTGAGGAATGCGGATGTCGGGCGGACGAAGCCGCCGCCGAAGTTGGACTCTCCAGAGCCGGTGTAGCCGAAGTCGCTCGCGGCGGTGACCGAAGGCAGGAGGCTGCCGTAGGCGTTCCGGACGCCCCACTTTGCCGGCCCTGCGTCATTCAGGGCCTGGCGGTACATCGGGCTGTTGGCTCGGGCCTGCTGCAGCGCCTCGGCCAGGGAGAGGCCGACGGACCGCGGAGGGACGGGAGCCTGCGCCGAGTCCTGCGCCGACGCCTTGGCGGGCAACACGCAGGCGAGCGCAAACAGACCGGACCAACGAATCATGAGAGTGGCCCTTTGTGGTGAGACGCGACGGGCCCAATACGCGGGCCTCGCCGCAGAGGTTTCAGCTTGCGACAAAGCACGTCTTCGATTGTTGTCGTCAACGAGTTAGGAGAAGGGTATCGACCTACCTGGCCCCGCGTCAGTCTGGAGCGCGAGTCACCACTATGCCGGAGCCGGGGAACTCGAGTCGCTGTAACCGACCCTTGGCGTCAGTCACCACGGTGCCGTTGATGTCTCCGCTGAGCGCGACTCGAGTCGTCCCGTTCTCCCCGCCGGCCTCTTTCCGCGCGGAGAAGGAGGCTCGTCGGCTGGTTCGGGGGAATACACCTGTCAGGGACTTGCCACTTGGTGTGGCAAGGTCGACAACAGCCGTATACAGGGAATACACCGCATCGTCGAGCAGCACCACATCAGGTCCTCCGGGGAGCTCACGACCCGCCTCGGATCCCTTGGCCACTGTACGGACGATCAGGCGTGCACCGGAGCCAGCAGCGAGTATGACGGTCGTGCCGTTGGGGCCTTCGACATCGAGCTGGAACTTGGCCAGGGCTGATTCGGGAGTGCGCTCGAGCGTAGCGGCAAGCGTGAGGATCGGACTGGTTGCCGGATAGCGGGCCACAGCGATCAAGGTGGAGCCAGGCGCGCCCCTGCCGCGCCCCTGCCGCAGCGTGAATTCCTCGCGGCCGGACTCGCGACCTTCCTGCGTGATCACCAGCTTGGTCTCCAGGGACTCCTGCGCCGCGGCCGGGGCGGCAGGCAGCAACAGGAGCAGAACCGCGGTAGTACGCATGGCGACTCCGGTTACGTCAGGACCGGATCAGGCAGCGGCCGACCCGTTCGAGAATAAATCTATACAGGACCTCGCCCTTCTGGGGGGACGCGAGGCTGGGGTAACCGACAGACCCAGGAGACCCTGGCGGGAGGTGCCGGCTGTGCCCCGGGCGGTACCGCGCCCTGCCGGGAGGGAGCTCGAAGTCCTTGGCCAGATCCATCCGTACCAGGTCCGGCGCAAGGTAGAGCATCAGGGAGGTGTCGAGCTCGCCGCCCTGGACCGGGGCGGGCCGCTCCAGCAGCGAGCCGAAGTCGAGACTGAAGACGTCCACCACCTGTACCGTTGCCTGATCGGTCCTGATCGTGCTGAGCGCCTCCAGGTGCGCCTCACTCGACTGGGCGGTGAGAATCAGGAATTCCTTGACGCCTGCCCCGTCCTCCCATGACTCGATAAGTTCATTCATCACACGGTGAAGCGTGCGCCGCCTGAGGGCAGCGCCTCCGGGGAAGGGCCGCGTCGCGGCATGGACGCCGTACTCGACCGCGGGGGCGCGGGGGACGGCGTACGTCGCTGACAGATCGTCCGCTAACCGTTCTACAATTAAGGTATCGCAGCCAAGCGGAAGGTGGGGACCGTGCTGCTCGGTCGTGCCTACCGGCACGATAAGCGTCGGCCGCACCCGCAGGCGCTCGCCTACCGCGACGGGGGTCATCTCTTTCAAACGCCAGGGATGCTGATCTTGAGTCATCGCGCGCGATCGTGGGTCGTGGTCGTGTTGGCCGCCATTGGCGCCGCGGCCGAGTGGCTTCGGCAGCCCTCACCCATGTGGGTGTGGGTTGGCTGGGCGTGTGTCCTGGCCGGAGCCGCCGCGTTGTATCCCTTTGCGGGCTGGCGCCGGCGCGGTTTGGCAGCGGCACTCCTGGGACTGGCCCTGACCCTGGCCTTGGCCCAGCGGCAGCTCCAGGCCATCGAGACCCGCTGGCCGCAGGAGCGCGAACACCGGGTGACCGCCGCCTCGCAGCGCCTTGCCGGCGATCTGCACTCCGTGCTGCATCGCGCCGAGCGGCTGGCGGAGGTGGCCGCCCGCATCTCTCCTACTGATCGAGCCGCCGCGCTTCAGGTACTGAGCCGCCTGGTGCCTGCCGGCGGGCCCGAGATGAGCGTAGTGGTGTTCGAAGCGGGTGGCGATCCATGGGCCTGGGCTGGGCGTCACCGTTTGCCGCCTCGAAGCGAGGGAGATTCGATCGCCGCTCGTGCGAGTGGATATTACGTCGTGCTCGAGGCGCGGCGCCACTCGCCGGAGGGTAAGGCGGCGGTTGCGACGGTGCTGGTCTGGGCCCACCCTGCCGTTCCCGACCGGGGCCGCAGTCTGGCCGAGCTGTTCAAGGCTCGCACCGAAGTGGGGCTCGCGGTGTATCCCGCCGGTGCGGCTCCGGAGAGTCCGGATGTCTTCGACTACGAAGAGCCCACTACGGCGGGCCCCCGGCTGCTCTTCAGCGTTCAACCGGTTCCCCCTGAGCAGGGATCGGCCAAGGAGCTGGCCTCGAAGCGTAGTAGTCGTGCCGTCATCCTGCTCGCGCTGCTGACCTTCGCACTGGCGCTGGCGCTCGCTTCCCAGCCGGCTGAACGATTCATTCTGCTTCCGGTACTTCTGTGGCTCGTCGTGCGCGCCCCGGTGAGCGCCGCCCTCGACGTCCAGCCACTCTTCTCTCCCGCCACTTTCTTCCGCCCGCTGCTCGGTCCGCTGTCAAGCTCCGCAGGCGTCCTTGCGCTCGCCGGCATTCTGCTCACCATGGCAGGCGTATGGTTCTGGCGCCGCCGACTTCCACGGCGCTGGTACGGGGTCGTGATCGGCGTCGCCCTGTTGCTGGCGTCGCCATACCTGATCAGCAGCCTGGGACGCGGGATCACGCCTCCGGCCCGGGGCGTTTCCGCCGGTCTGTGGCTGATCTGGCAGCTGACCCTCCTGGCGTCGGTCTCGGCCCTGATCGTCCCAGCGGCGGCGCTCTTTCGCGGCGACGGCCCCGAGAGCCACAGCCGGTGGCGCATCGTCGCCGGGGTGGGTATCGCCTTCGCCGCCGCGATCATCGGCGTGCTCGTCTGGGCGCCCAGGGGTGGTGGCTGGCCCAGCTGGTACACCTTCATCTGGACTCCCGCGCTCCTGCTGGTGACGCTGCCCGCCAGCCGCTGGGCCACGATCAGCGGAATCGCCCTTGTCGCAGGGAGCTCGGCTGCCCTCGTGACTTGGGGCGCGGAAATGTCGGGTAGGATCCAGGTGGCACAGCGGGACATTGCCCGTCTGG
>JBDTUV010000101.1:0-8381 GCA_040007575.1 Gemmatimonadales bacterium | reverse complement strand
CCGGACACCGGCAGAAGTTCACCGAAGTCCGCATCACTGACGTCAAGCTGGGTTAGGGACAGATGGCACATAAAAAGGGCGTAGGCTCCAGCCGCAACGGCCGCACGAGCAATCCCCAGTACCTGGGCGTCAAGCGCTACGGTGGGGAAAAGGTCATTGCCGGCAACATTATCGTCCGCCAGCGTGGGACCAAGTTCCACGCGGGCCGGAATGTCCGCCGGGCCAACGACGACACGCTGTTCGCGCTGGTGGACGGGGTGGTCAAGTTCGAGTTCAAGGACAAGAACCGGCAGAAGGTGTCGGTCTACCCGGCCGAGGCAACCGCCTCCTGACCCGATGGTTTCGACAGCACGAGGGACGCGGAATCCACTCCGCGTCCCTTTTTTGTTTAAGTTGAGTGAGCGCTATTGGCTACCTATCTGGAGATTCCCCATGACCAAGTCCACGCTATTCGACCGGCTGAATCAGGAGCTGGAGGCATTCGGCAAGAAGGCGCAAGCCGCCCTCGATGAGGGGAAGCTGCAGATCGAGCTGCTCCGGTTCCGGCGTCGATTGGACGCCACGGCGCGCGATCTCGGGCTGCTGGTGCACCGCCGGGAGCGCGGCGGGGAGACGGATTCACGTCGCTACGATGCGCTCATGCTGCGCCTGGATGACTTGCAGGCCGACGTGTCGCGATTGGAAAAGCAGATTGCGGAGTCCCGGCGGGGAAGCAGCTCGGCCCGCCCAGGGGCAGCGGTCGCTGAAGTTACGGCTGAGATCACGGAGACCCGCGGAGCGGTCTAACGGCTCAGGCGCGCGATGCCTGGTCCAGGCGAGGGGCAATGGCCACCCGGATCCGGTCGGGGTAGTTGCCGCAGAGACCGTCCACCCCGAGCCGGACCATCCGGTCGAGGTCACCGATCTCGTTCACCGTCCAGGCAATGACGGTACACCCCGCCTGGTGGACCTGGGTGACGAGCTCATGATCGACTTGCTGCCACTCCTGCCACAAGGTGGATGCCCCCGTTGTGCGCATGACTCCTACCGCGTCCCGCAAGTAGGCGGAGAGCAGGATTCCCCGGCGAAGGCTTGGCTGCGCCTCGCCCAGTCGGTGCACGATCCGGTGGTCGAAGCTGTGGATTGCGTAGCGTTGCGGGGCAGGGCCCTTCTCGAGGATCGCGAGTAATAGGTGATCGAAGACAGGCGTTAGGCTCTTCACCTCCACCCACACATCCCGGTCCCCCACCAGATCCAGAACCTCGGCGAGCGTCGGCACCGTCTCGCCGTTGGGGATGCGGAGCTGGCGGGCCTCTGCGAGAGTCAGCTGGGCAATAGGACCGACCCCGGGTATGTCCGGGTCATGGTGTACCACGATCCCGCCGTCTCGAGTGGCATGGATATCCAGCTCTACCCCGTCGGCATCGAGCATGATCGCCCGGCGAAAGGCGGCCCGGGAGTTTTCGTATTCGTATCCGGAAGCCCCACGGTGGGCGATAACGCTTGGGCGTCGCATCGCCTAAGATACCCACCCCTCTAGGGACGGCCAAGTTAACAAAGCTGTGCCCACATCGTCTCACACCCTGAATGAGCGCCTCCACGATGCCGGGCTTGAGCAGACCCGACTCCAGTATAGACCAGGCCCTGGTTGCTGCCTATCGCGGCGGGGACGAGCGTGCCGCGGCCGAATTGGTCCAGCGTCACGCCGCGGCGCTGGGACGCTTTCTCCACAGCCTCGGCGCTGACGGCGACGACGTGGAAGACCTGGTGCAGGAGACATTCTTCCGGGCCTTCCGACGGGTGGACAGCTGGCGAGGTGGGGCATCTTTCCGGAGCTGGTTGTTGACTATCGGAAGCAACATTCTGCGCGACCAGGTTCGAAAGAGAAAGGGGCAGCTGGTGTCGATCGAAGGCCGCGATATTGCGGATCGAGCCGATCCCGCGGCGGATTTCGCCGCCGGCGAGGCGGAAGATCGAGTGAGGCAAGGACTGGCAACCCTGCCTCGGCTGCAGCGGGAGGTGTTTCTCCTGCGGGCGCAGGAAGGCACCGACTACGGCGATATCGGTGCTGCCCTCGGTACCACGCCAGGGGCGGCACGGGTCCACTACCACAACGCTGTCAAGCGGCTGAAGGAGTTGGTTCGATGAGCGAATGTGAGTGGCTCTCTGATCGAATGCCGTCCGTGGCTTTGGGCCAGGCGACCTGGACCCCGGATGAGATCCTTCATCTGAACGAGTGCGAATCCTGCCAGCGTGAATGGGAGTTGATCGAGGTGGCCAGCCGGTTGGGAGAGGACGCCGGCCTCTCCCTCGAGCCCACCGCCATTGCTACTGCCGTGGCCCGGCGCCTGGAGCGCGAGCGGATCGACGGGCGGCTTCGACGCCGGGCATGGGGTTTCGCGGGTTTGGCCGCGGCCGCCGCACTGGTGGCCGCGCTCTGGACCGGGGGCCTGGAGCAGGATCCATCGAAGCTGCCCCCGGTGCGCACTGAAGTGGCGGGACGGCTTTCGATCCCGCTTCCGGAGCTTGACGGTCTGGAGCCGGCTGAGCTGGACTCGGTGCTGCAGACGATGGACGAGCCCAGCGTCAATGGTTCCACCGGCGACGACCCGGCGTTGGGCGACCTGAATACCGACGAGCTTGAACGTGTTCTCGATTCCTGGGAGGGTTGATGCGAAGTGCATATTTGTGGTCTCTCGTGCTGGTGTTATCTCCATTCGGTGTGGCCGGCGCGCAACGCGCCGACACCAGTTCCCTTCGGCGAGATTCCCTGCGACAGCAGATTGAGGAGCGATTTACCGCACGGGCGCAGCAAGACCTGAAGCTGACCAACGAGCAGACCGCCAAACTGAGGGCTACCAGCCAGCAGTTTGGTACCCGGCGGGCACAGCTCCACACCCGCGGGAGGCAGTTGAGGGATGGGCTGGCTGCTCAGCTTCAGCCGGGGACGGCGGCCAACCAGGACAGCGTGGCCAAGCTGACCAACGCCATGATTGACCTCAGAACGGCCGAGGCGCAGATCTCGCGCGACGAAGTAAAAGAGCAGTCGAAGTATCTCAACCCGGTTCAGCGAGCCCGGCTCTATGTCATGCGGGAGCGGTTCGCCCATCGACTGAAAGAGGTGCATGGGGGTCGGGGAGAAATGCGGGAGAAGCACCGCGGCGGACATGGGGACGATGACAGAGGGCATCGGCATGGCCGGGGCGAGCGGTCGCGCGAAGCCGAGGACCCTACGACAGAGTAGCAAGTCGCTCCGGCAAACTGCGTTCACGTTTTCTTTCCCCTCCCCCCCTTCTCGGTCTCCGGCTAGATTTCCTGCACTTCCCAGACAGGATATTGCGATGCGCAGCTGGACGTCGCTGACGTTCGCGTTTCTCTCCTTGCCGTGGCTTGCCGCTGCGGCTCAGTCTCCCACTATCTACCGCATTCCCGTTACCGGGGTGGTGGAGAACGGCCTGGCGCCGTTCGTCGCCCGGAGCCTCCGGGAGGCCGAGTCGCAGGGGGCGGTGGCGGCGTTCCTGGACATCGACACGCCGGGCGGCAGAATCGACGCCGCGGAGCGGATCGCCGATGCGGTACGCGGGGCCCCGATTCCGGTCTACGCGTTTGTGAACCCGCGGGCTTACAGCGCCGGGGCCCTCATTGCGATCTCCAGCAACGGAATCTACATGCGGCCCGGGGCCGTGATCGGGGCGGCCACACCGGTTGACGGGCAGGGGACCAAGGCATCCGAAAAGATGGTGTCGGCTATGCGGGCCGAGTTCCGGTCCATGGCCGAGCAGCGAGGCCTCGATCCGAAGCTCGCCGAGGCGATGGTGGACGAGAACGTGGAGATTCCCGGTGTGGTCAAGAAGGGCCAGCTGCTGACCCTGAGCACCGGCGAGGCCGTGCGACTCCGCTTTGCCAAGGGCTCGGTCGCCGACGAGTCCAGGTTGCTCGCGGCCATCGGCCATCCCGGTGCCCGAGTCGTTACCACGGAGGCCAATTGGGCCGAAGGGCTGGTTCGCTTCCTGACCAATCCGCTCGTGGCTCCGTTGCTGCTATCGCTCGGCATCCTCGGCCTGGTGTTCGAGATCAAGACCGGCGCATTCGGCCTGGGCGGCGTTCTCAGTCTGGTTTCTCTGGGGCTGTTCTTCGGCTCGAGTCTGATTCTTGGGCTGGCCGGCTGGGAAGAGGTGCTGCTCCTGGGCCTGGGCGCGATCGCCCTCGCGGTCGAGGTCTTCGTGCTGCCCGGGTTCGGCGTGGCGGGTGTGCTGGGGGCGCTGGCCATCGTCGCCTCGATGGTCCTGGCGATGATGGGTGCGCGTCCCACCAGCGGCGATGTGGCGCAGGCGCTCGCGGTGCTCGGCGCCAGCATGTTCATCACCCTGGCGGTGATCTACGCGTGGCTTCGCCATCTGCCCAACAGTGGACGGTTCAGCGGGCTGCTGCTCCGGGGCTCGGTGCACAAGTCCCAGGGCTTCGTCTCCGCCCCGAATCGGGGCGATCTCATCGGGCGCGACGGGGTAGCCGTCACCGATCTTCGTCCGTCCGGCACCGCCCGGGTCGGCGAGGAGCGAATCGATGTGGTCACCGAGGGCGAGTATGTGGCCCAGGGCAGCCGGGTGCAGGTGGTGCAGAGCGACGGGTACCGGCACGTGGTGCGAGCGGTCTGAGTTTGAATCCTAGTGGTCGACCGCGGTCGCCCCTGCACTCCTGACCTTCTCTTTTACTTAAGGATCTCCACGTGGACCAATCCACACTGAGTCTGGGCGTTGTGTTCGCGCTCATCTTCATCGGCTTCATCTTTCTCATCATCTTCTTCCGCTTCATCCCGGTGGGGCTCTGGATTACCGCCTGGGCTTCCGGGGTACCGGTGTCGTTTCTCACCCTGTTCGGGATGCGGTTCCGAAAGGTGAACCCCGCCAACATCGTGAATCCGCTGATTAACGCCTCCAAAGCGGGTCTGAGCCTCGAGATCAACGAGCTGGAGGCGCACTATCTCTCCGGCGGCAACGTCCAGCGGGTGGTGAGCGCTCTGATCTCGGCCGACAAGGCAGGCATTCCCCTCACCTTTAAGCAGGCCACCGCCATCGACCTGGCCGGGCGGGACGTCTTCGAGGCGGTGCAGGTGAGCGTCAACCCTAAGGTGATCACCACTCCGAAGGTCGCCGCGATGGCCAAGGACGGCATTCAGCTGCTGGCCCTTGCCCGGGTCACGGTTCGAGCCAATATCAACCGCCTGGTCGGCGGCGCCGGCGAGGAGACGATCCTGGCCCGGGTCGGGGAGGGAATCGTGAGCACCATCGGCTCGGCGTCCTCCCACAAGGCAGTGCTGGAGAACCCCGACCTCATTTCCAAGACGGTACTGGCCAAGGGGCTCGATGCGGGGACCGCGTTCGAGATCCTGTCGATCGACATCGCCGACGTGGACGTGGGCAAGAACATCGGGGCCGAGCTTCAGACCGACCAGGCCGAAGCCGACAAGCGCATCGCCCAGGCCAAGGCGGAGGAACGCCGGGCGCTGGCTGTCGCCATGGAACAGGAATTCAAGGCCGAAGCCCAGAACCAGCGCTCCAAGGTGATCGCGGCCGAGGCGCAGATTCCGCTCGCCATGGCCGAGGCGTTCCGCAACGGCAATCTCGGGGTCATGGATTATCAGCGATACCGGAACGTCCAGGCAGACACCGCCATGCGGCAGTCGATCGCCGGCCAGGGCGACGCCAATACGGCGCAGGGGTCCTGAGCCGTGGACTTCAATGCGGTCATCGTTCTCGGCGCGCTCTGGTTTCTCGTCAACCTGCTGACGGGTATCAAACGAAAGAGCCGGCCGGACCAGCCTGAGACGAGCGCTCCGGTCGAGCCGACGCCATCATACCGGCCCGATGGTACTCAGCGGGAAGGCTCCAGACTGGAGCAGGTGCTGCGGGAGTTCGAGCGCGCGCTCGATCAGGGAGGGCCGACCGGCAGAAGGGCGAGCTTTCCTCTGCCGGACGACGAGGAGGTCGAAGAGCGCCACTCCCTGGAGAGCGAGCCGGAGGTGATGAGCCTGGAGCAGGAGGTGCGCCGTGCTCCGAGAAAAGAGTTCACCCAGGACGCCGGCGCCGAGCAGCTGGTGGCGCGAAGGATCACCGCCGCGTCAGTGCGCGACGCGACGAGAACCAAGCTGGACCACGTCGAGTTCGATAAGAAGATCCGGCAGGAGCCGGCCGAGCACACTGCCACCAGGAGTTACACGGCCGAGGACCTGAGGCGGGCGGTGGTGTGGCGGGAGATCCTGGGACCGCCGGTGAGTGAGCGGTAAGAAGTGAGAAGTAAGTTCATATCTCACTTCTGACTTCCAAACCGCTCCTCGTATGCCGCCATCGCCCGGGTGATCGCCGTGCGGGCCGCGGCGGCGCCCTCGAACCCCCGGGTCTCCGTGTGGGTTCCCTCCAGGTCCTTGTACACCCGGAAGAAGTGCTCGATTTCCTTGAGATAGTGCTGCGGGATGTCGGCCAGCTCATTGAGCCCGTCCGAGTAGGGATCTCCCAGCGGCACCGCGAGGACCTTCTCGTCCGCCAGGCCTGAATCCACCAGGTGGAACAGGCCGATCGGCCGGGCATCGACCAGACAGCCGGTGAACACCGGAATCGTCATCAGTACCAGGACGTCGAGCGGGTCGCCGTCCTCCGCCAGGGTGCGGGGCAGGAAGCCGTAGTCCCCGGGGTAATGCACCGCGCTATGGAGCACCCGGTCGAGCCGGAACACGCCGAGCGTCTTGTCGAGCTCGTACTTATTCCGCTCGTTGGTGGGGATCTCCACCACTGTGGTAATCTCGAGGGGTGGGTTGGGGCCGGTGGGGATGTCATGCCAGGGGTGGAGCCCGCGGGTGGGTACGGCCGGCACAGTGGGGTCAGCTCCTCGTAGCGTGTAGTGGGTTGCGTCGTCGAGTCTCCCCGACGAAGTTACCCGCCCGGCCCGAGTGGCGGAATGGCAGACGCAGCGGACTCAAAATCCGCCGAGGGCAACCTCGTGCGAGTTCGACTCTCGCCTCGGGCATTATACCACGAACGGCTACCACCCTCCGAAGTCCGCCTCCCCACACACGACCCCCGACGCTCCCTTGGTGACCGTACGTACATCGAACAGGAAGTCGGGATTCACAAGGCGGTGCTCGACCTGGCCGAGAAGGCTCACCGTTTTGAAGCCGAGAATCGTCATTCAGCTAGAGTATCACCGTGGAGGCGAGCGGGCAGGAGACCGACTAGAATCCGTCATGCCCCTACGTCTCACTGGTCTCACCATATACCCGATCAAATCGACGCGGGGTATCGCCCTCGACGCGTCGGATGTCGACCAGTTTGGGTTGCGCTACGACCGCCGCTGGATGGTCGTCGATCAGTCCGGGGTGTTCCTGTCCCAACGCAGCCACCCGTGCCTGGCCCTCGTCGTCCCCAGCATCAGCGACGGAACGCTTCAGGTAGACGCGCCCGGAATGCCCACATTGCGGACGCCGCTGCATCCCAGGGTTTCCGTCGCGACCAGCGTAACGGTCTGGGACGATACCTGCCCAGCCACCTGGGTCGGTGAGCGGGCCACCGAGTGGTTTTCCCAATTCCTCCGCTCAGCCTGCAGCCTGGTTCACATGGCCGATGACGTCGTCCGGCCGGCCAACCCCGCGTTCGCGCCGCCCGGCGTGCGGGTGGGCTTTGCGGACGCGTTCCCGTTTCTCATGATCTCGGAGGAGTCGCTGGCCGATCTGAACCGCCGGCTGGCCGATCCGCTTCCGATGAACCGATTCCGTCCCAACCTCGTGGTGGCGGGCGGAGAGCCCTACGCCGAGGATGGGCTGGGAAAGATCGAGATCGGAGGGGTGCGGCTGCGGGCGGTAAAGCCCTGCGAGCGCTGCCTGGTCACCACTACTGACCAGGCCACTGGTGAGCGTGGGAAGGAGCCGCTCCGCACCCTGGCCACGTACCGCAAGGTGGGGAAGAATCTGATGTTTGGGCAGAATATGGTCCATGAGAACGCCGGACGGCTTCGGGTGGGCGACCCGGTGACGATCCGATGAGTGACAGCACCCGAGCAACAACAAAGAAACAGCCTCTCACGATTAGATTCCCCGCCCATGGAAATCCAAGTCTTCGGCATCAAGAAAAGTCCCGATACCCGGAAGGCGCTGCGATTCTTTGCCGAGCGGCGGGTCAAGACCCACTTCGTAGACCTCACGGAGCGCGCTGCGTCGCCGGGGGAGCTCAAGCGGTTCGCCCAGAAGTTCGGGGTCGAAGCGCTGATCGACCGGCAATCGCGTCGGTTCCTCGATCTGGGACTGGGCGCCGCGCGCTTCAGCGAGGATCGCTGGCTCGGCAAGCTGGTTGAGGAGCCGCTGATGCTCCGAATGCCCCTGGTGCGTCACGGGGCCTTGCTGACCGTGGGAGATG
>JBDTUV010000100.1:0-8413 GCA_040007575.1 Gemmatimonadales bacterium | reverse complement strand
GTTGCACATGCTCCATCGGCAGCAGGTCGAAGTTCACCTCGGCCGCGTCGGGCTCGTTCTGGCGGACGCCGTCCAGAAAGACCGAGACCCCCGGCGGCAGCCCCACCACCGGGCCCACATTGAAGCCGCGAGTGCTGAGGTTCAGCTTGAAGGGAGTTCCCAGGTCATCATAGAGCGAGATGCCGGGCTGGGTGGCGAGTGCGTCGGCAAGCAGCCGCGGCTCCCAGGCGTCGATCGCGTCGCCCGTCACCGTCGAGATCCGGGCCGGAATGCCGGAGCCGATCAGAGGTCCAGCGGTCGGAGCGATCGAGCCAGTCACCTCGATCGTCTGAAGGGTGGTCACCTTCGTAGTGTCCCGTCGGAGGGTATCCACCTGCTGAGCGCCGAGCGGAGCGGTGAGAATGACCGTAGCGGCAAGAGCGGCACCCAGACCGACTGTCTGCATCGACGATTTCCTCGAGGGAGAGTACGGATCTATCCCTGTTGCGGCGAGGCTGCGGGCTGCATCAAATCGAAGGTGACCTGGCGGGAAAACAGCCGGAATCTCTCGCGCCGTCTCAGGTAAGGCGCGAAGCCAGCGCGGATGCACCCCTTGACCGACGCTTCGTTGTGTTCCTCGACGAAAGTGATGACCCAGCGGGCCCCAAAGTCGGCTGCCCGCTCGGCCACCTGAGTCATAGCCGCGCCCATGATGCCCTTCCCCCGGTAGGCGTCGGGAGTATAGGCGCCCTCCAGCAATGCTTCATCGGGGCTCAGGCTAGGATAAAGATTTCCAAAGAACGCCCGCAACCGAGCATTTTCCGAGGAGGGTATGACCCACTGCATGTAGCACGGCTTGCCTTCGGGAGCGATAGCAACGTAGCAGATCCGAAGTCCTGACCGGAGCAGCCGAAGCTGAGCCAGCCGCCAGAATCTCTCGTCGGCGTTCAGCCCTGGCGTAGGATCGAGAGCGGACAGGTCGTCGGTCGAAGCCAGCGGTCGCACCGTGATGGGGATCTTGGCGCTCGGCCCGGTGAATGGGATGGCCAGATCCCGCCGCAGTCCCAGCGACGTCGAATCCGAGTACATGCGGTAGGTGACGGCCCACCACGCTTTCGTGGCATTGCCGGCCAACACCAGGCGCACGATGTCGAGGGCACGCGATGCGAACCCTCGCAGTTGATCGAGCAAGCAGCACCTTTCAGGGTAGACGAAGCCCCCCGGACGTCACACCGGGGGGCTCTCGGGAGGAGATGCTTTGACCGGGTGCCCTATTGGCGACCTACGTCGAGGGCAGGTCGAGACTCGTTCCCCTGCAGCCACCCAAGAATCTTGTCCTTTACGGCTCCCGCACTCTCAGCGGGGTCAGCAGCGAAGGTGGTTACCGGTGCTCCGTCGCGCAATACCTGCCAGACAGGCCCGGCCTGGGCCTCGCGACTCCGCACGGCGTCGTACTCCTTCCCCTTCCAAAATACCGTCACTCGCTCCGCCATCTCCGCTCCCTGTCGAGGATCGTCCCCTATCAGGGTCGCAATTGTGGCCGAGTCCGGCGGTGACGAGGCTCACGTATAGGCGCTGAGCCCGGTGATGGCCTGTCCCACGATCAGCGAGTGCATGTCATGGGTGCCTTCATAGGTGTACACCGACTCCAGGTTCGCCATGTGTCGCATCGAGTGGTACTCGACCAGGATGCCGTTGGCGCCGAGGAGCCGGCGCGCCTCCCGGGCGATATCGCAGGCGATGCTCACGTTGTTCCGCTTGCAGAGCGACACCTGCTCCGGCGTCATGGTGGCCGCGTCCTTGAGCCGGCCGAGCTGGAGGGTCATGAACTGGGCCTTTGTGATCTCGGTCAGCATGTCGGTCAGCCGGACCTGCTGGATCTGGGTGGCGGCGATCGGCTTGTCGAACATCACCCGGTTGCCGGCGTAGCGAAGGGCTTCATCGTAGCACGCCATGGCGGCGCCGATGGCCCCCCAGGCGATTCCGTAGCGCGCCTGGGTGAGACACATGAGCGGACTCTTGAGGCCGCCGGACTTCGGGAGGATGGCGTCCTTGGGCAGGTGCACGTCCTGGAGATGGATTTCACTGGTGTCGGATGCCCGGAGCGAGAGTTTCCCCTTCTGGTCCTTGGCCGCGTAGCCCTTGGTGTCGGTGGGGACGATGAAGCCGCGAATCGACTTGGGATCCTTGATGTCGCCGATCTTGGCCCAGATGATGGAGACGGTGGCCTGCGACCCGTTGGTGATCCACATCTTGGTGCCGTTGAGGACCCAGCCGTCCTTGGTCTCCCGGGCGGTGGTAATCATACCGCCAGGATTCGAGCCGTAGTCCGGCTCGGTGAGCCCAAAACACCCGATTTCCTGCCCTGACGCGAGCAGCGGCAGCCAGTACTTCTTCTGCTCGTCCGAGCCGAAGGCATAGATGGGATACATGACCAGCGCACCCTGCACCGACGCGAAGGAGCGGATTCCGCTGTCGCCCCGCTCGAGCTCCTGCATGATGAGCCCGTAGGCCACGTTGTTGAGCCCGGCGCAGCCGTACTCCTCCGGCAGATTGGCACCGAAGAGCCCCAGCTCGGCCATGCCCGGGATGAGCTGCTTGGGGAACTTGCCTTCTATGTAAGCCTGGCCGATGACCGGGATGAGGTTCTCGTCCACCCAGGTCCGCACCGTATCCCGCACCGCGCGCTCGTCCTCGGAGAGGAGCGCGTCGAGGTTGAGAAAATCAACGCCGGTGAATTGGGAGACAGCTGCCCCAGTTGCCATCGGTGCCTCGGGTGGTGGAAGTCGGGTAATTGGCTGGAATATAACAGCGGGGCAGCGTGGCAGCGGGGCAGGCCATTAGTAAGGAGCGAGCTGCTCCTGGTAGGGCAACTTCAGCGCGGTGGCCAGGTCGTTCCCTACGATTCGACCGGCATCGCGATCGGTCCGGGCAATGAGGATCTCGGGGGTACCCTTGTTCCCGACGAGGCACACGCGTTCATGGGGGCCAATCTGTATACCAGTAGGGTTGGTAATGCGCTCTACTCTCACCGCCTGAAATTGGCTGATGGGAAACCTTCCCGCTGGACCAGCCAACTGAATGCTATGTAATCGGCCGGGTTGAACGACGACGGCATCGGCCGTGATGGTGCCCAGTGACCCGATCAGGTTCCGGAGAAACAGGCTGCCAAAATACGTGGCCACAGCGGCCACCAGGAGCAGTTGGATCGCGGCGGCGATGCTGTGTGAGACCAGGAGAGAATAGAGAATCCCTACAAGGACCACGACCAGAAGGCCCAGTACACCTCGCAGTATCACTTTAACGACACCGCTGGTATCAAACTCGTATGGCAACGCAATCGCCATGACAACTCCAGCGGGGAAGCGGGGAAGCGTGGAAGCGTGGACGTAATCGATCCCCGGGATGCACCACGTCACCACGTTACCTAGGCCGTCGCGGCCCCTCCCCTTTGCTCAAGGCAACCACTGCTTACCCGCTTCCCCGCTTCCCCGCTTACCCGCCGTTTCGCTGCCGGCAACACCCCAACTTCCCGAGCCTTCCTTCGAAAAGTCGGCCCGTGATCGATTCGGAGGCCGGTTTCGGCCTGCCACTGATGCACCATCTCGTGCAGCATGGTGTGCTCGACCTCGGACCATGCGTGCCGCGCGATGTGCCGCCGGCTGATGGCGATATCGAGGGGGCGGCCGGACCGGATCTCAACCGCGAGCTCCCCCAGGCGGGTGCGCATGCGGCTCGACAGCCGGATCGGAATCTCACCCAAACTCCCGCCAAAATGCTCTGCGTTCAGCCGTTGATGCAGGCCGGTGAGCCGGTGCAGCAGGACCAGATCTCCGGGGCGAGCCCGCTCACGCGCGCACGGCCGGGGCCTGGGCGGAGCGTGCGCCTCCACCGGAAACGCCAGGAACTCGCGCTCGGCCGCCCGGCGGAGCACACGAGGAACCCGGCGGTTGAGGAAACGCACGATCGCCTTGAGTACCCGATCCGGTGCGAACGCGTAGCCTCGATGAATGCGGAGGACGCGCCGGTTGAGGCTGAGCATCACGGTACGGTTGGTATGGGTGTGGACCCGCTCGATCTCTTTTAGACCGAGCATGGCCAGGCGATCCCCAAGCAGCAGGTGCAGTTCCTTCCCCGCTTCCCCGCTTTCCCGCTTCCCCGCCTCGCTCACAGCCCCTGATCCCCACCCGCGACCGATACCGCCACCTGGGGCGGACCTCGGCGGGCGAACGAGGACGTATCAGAAGGAGTGAACTGACGGTTGCCGGAAACCCAACGGAAGTGCTGGATGTGCACCGCCTGGGGATCGATCCGAACCAGATTGAATACCGATGGCCGGCCGCCCCGCACCCGCGAGCTGTGGGTACCCGAGGTGCTGACGGCCAGCGCACCCTGGATCTGTCCCGCGCCTTCCTGATGGTCATGGCCGGAGAGGATGACATCGGCCCCGGTCGCCAGCAGCCGTTTATGGGCCGAGCGCCAGCGGGCCAGCCCCATGCGGCGGGAGAGGCTGCCGGCGAGGACGTTGTGGTGAAACACCATGACCTTCGCGACTCCAGGAGGCGTGGCGTCGAAGATCTTCTTGACGCGGGTGGTCTCCGATTGGGGAAGATGACCCTTCACCGCCAGGTCGCGGAGCCGCAACGTGAGCGAGCCGAATGCCACGCCATAGCTGCTCAACGCGCCGGCCAGCACCGCACCGGGCACCTCGAGCACCGGCCTCAGATCGGTGAAATACCGCAGGTACTTGGCGTACTTCTGCTTCTCCCCAAGCAGGCCGAGCGGGCTCTTCCACCATTGGATGTCGTGATTGCCGGGAACGACCAACGTCGGGGTCTGCGCCCGCATACGCTGGATAAAGAGGTGCGCGGCCTGGAATTCACCATGCCGGGCGCGCTGGGTCAGGTCGCCCGAGATGGCCACCGCGGTGGCGCCGAGCGTGGGAAGAAAGCTCTCCAGCGCCTCAATCTGGTTCAGGTCGGCAAAGCCGCCGAAGTGAAGGTCGGAGAGGTGGACGATGGTAACGGTCTGGCTGGGGGTCACCAGATCACGCGAATTCGATACGTCAGCACTGCCTCCCCTCTGGACGGGACCCGCACCCGGAAGCGGGTGACGGTGGACGAGGCCTTCTCCGCCGGGACTGAGCTCGACAGCACGCTCCACTCCCCCGCGCGCTCCTCCTGCACGATCACGGTGACCGCACTATCGGTGGCGTTCTTCAGGATCACGCGATAATCGGCCGTGGCAACGGTATGTACCCCGCGCGCCTTGGTGCTGTCCCGCCGGGTCGCGTAGCTCGTCTGCACCCGCTTGGCAGTGATGTCGAACGCCGTACCGGCGTTGAGCTTGAGGTCCGTGCCCGCGGGGGTATGGTCGAGCGATGCCTCGCCCACGAGCTGCAAGCCGCCCGCGCTGTCGGGTTGGTACAGGCGAGCGACACCACCAGGTAGCGGCCGGTCGCCGAAATCGGTCTTGCGTGGACGAGTGAGGGTGTAGATCACCTCGACCGGAGGCTCGGTCTCCTCGCCCTGCTGGGGCAGGAAGCCCCAAAAGGGGACATCGCCGTGGACGACGTAGCTCTTCTCATACTTGACTTGAGCCGGCTCGAACAGCCCAACGGACGTGGTCAAACCGGGCAGCAGGGTGCTGCGGCCTGCCAAGGTATAGAGGTGGAACTCACCGACCCGCTGCTCGCCGGCGAACTCACTCGCGGCATCTGCCGCCGCCACGCGCATCTCCTGCATCCTCATTGGCCGTGGCGGTGACTTGGGTTGCGCCCGGCTCACCGTGCCGGCAAGCAGCTGAACCTCGGCGTTCTCTGCCCGCAAGGATTCAGATCCGAGTACCGCCATGCCGGTCACCCGCGCGTCCGCCTTGCCCAATACAACCTGATAGCTGGCCTGCCAGGACGCCCCGCCGGTGAAGTAACCCAGACGAAGCTTGTCCTGGGCCTGCGCGCTCCGCACCGAAAGCTCTGCCGTGGGCTCCGCCACGACCACGTCCGGTGGATACAGCGCCGCGCCCGGAGGGGTGAAGCTGATCCGGCCGTCGGGCATCTGAAGCCGCAGCGGATCGACACCCAGCACGAGCGCACTGATGGTGTCCCGAGCTCCCGCGGGTCCCGGTGGCAGCCGAAAGACGAGCCGCTTACCGACCGACCGCCGAAGGGCGCTGCCCTCATCCACGGCACCATCATACGACAGGCCCACCACCGTGACCGAAGAGTCGAGGGAGAAGAGCGTGGCCGGATCGAGGGCGCCGAGTACGACTCGTTGGGTCGAGGCACCCCTGGGCAGGGAGAGCGGGAGTGTTCGCCGCACCAGCACGCGGCCGTCGTTGTAGATGGTGAGGGAGGTCTGGGCGTGCAGCGGGGAAGCGGGTAAGAGGGTAAGCGGGTAAGCAATCGCCATCGCGATGGCAGCACCGCGCAGTGATCCAGTAACGCCAGACCTTACCCGCGTACCCGCGTACCCGCGTACCGCCTTACCCGCGTACCCGCCTCCCCGCTTCCGTTGCCTCATCTGAGATACTCCATTGCCACCCGGGTGACGATGCGCCGAGTGATGATGTATGTGGCTAGCACCGCGATGGCCGAATACAGCCGGGCCGTCGGATCCGTCGGAACCCGAAGGACGACGTAGGCCGCCATCAGCACCGTCGCCGCGAGGGAGATGCGGCCGGCCAGGCGACTTGCACGTCTCTTCCGCTCCGCGCGACAGTCGGGGCACAACTCTCCCCAGGGCAGTCCTTCGATCCGCCGGCCGCACTTGGCGCAGGGGACCTCAGGCAGCCCGCTTCGCGACAGCATTGCCGAACTCCACGGTCGAGGCAGTCCCACCGAGGTCCCGGGTTCGAATTCCGTCACGTACGATGGTGACGGCGATGGCGTCCCGGATCCGCTGGGCACGATCCAGCTCCCCGATGTGGTCGAGCATCATGGCGGCCGCAAGCATCTGGGCCGAAGGATTGGCCACTCCCTTGCCGGCGATGTCGGGCGCGCTGCCGTGAACCGCCTCGAAGATGGCGGCTTTGGTCCCGATGTTGGCCCCCGGAGCGAGTCCCAGCCCGCCGACCAGACCCGAGACCTCATCGCTCAGGATGTCGCCGAACATGTTGGTGGTGACCATCACGTCGAACTGCTCCGGCCTGAGCACCAGCTGCATGGCGGTATTGTCCACGATCATGTCGTTGGATTCCACCCGCCCCTCGTACTCCTTGGCGATGGCGCGACCCACCTCGAGGAAGAGCCCACTCACCATCTTGAGAATGTTGGCCTTGTGAACGATGGTGACCTTTCGCCGCCCATGCTTCAGGGCGTATTCGAAGGCGTAACGCACGATACGGTCGCAGCCGTGCCGGGTGACGATGGCCAGCGACTCGCCTACCGCGCGGGGATCGTCACCGATAGCGACGAAGTGCTCCACCCCAATGTAGAGGCCCTCGAGGTTCTCCCGGACCAGCACGATATCCACGTTCTCGAAACGGCCGCCCGGGATGATGGTGCGGGCAGGGCGAACATTGGCGTAGAGCTCGAACTCCTTCCGGAGCCCGACGTTGACCGACCGGAACCCGATTCCCACCGGAGTGGTGAGCGGGCCCTTGAGCGCGAGCGAGTTCTTGCGGATGCTTTCGACGGTGGCGTCGGGTAGTGGAGTTCCGGTGGCATCTACTGCCGCCATTCCGGCCAGCTCCTCGTCCCAGTTGAACCGAAGGCCTGTGGCCTCCAACACCTTGACCGTCTCGGCCGTGATCTCGGGCCCGATGCCATCGCCCGGTATCAAAGTCACATCGTACGTCATTTTCCGTTGTCGAGGGGAAGCACGGCGGCCAGTGCGGCGTTCAAGGCTTGATCGGGTGACTTCCCGCTGCCGTATGCGAGCGAGCGCCACACCACCTTCCCGGTGCGCGCGTCGGCGAGCGCCAGCGTGAGGTCTGCGCGGATCTGCCCATCGGGCTCCGGCCCGAACCCGATCGCGGCCGGCACCAGTGCGAGCCTGCCGCCGGCGACCGCCATGAGGCTACGTAGTGAAGAGCGGAGCGGGTCGGGTACCTTGAGGATCTTGGGCCCCCGGAGAACCGCCTGGCCCATCTGGTCCGGGTCCACCAGGTAGCCAGCCGATCGCCGGGCCATCTTCCGCAGCTCACGCGGGGGCACCCAATTCACCTCCGGCGCACGGCTTACGATTCCCTCGCTGACCACGGAATCGGCCCGGGCGAGCGCCACACGCCGGTCGGCGTAGGCGGCGTAGCTCGAGTCAGCCTGGAGTGCGGGATCGGCGACGAGGAGCGTGATGGGAAGGATGGCTACTGTCTGACCGCTGATGGTCGAAGTCGGCAGGATGGCTACCGGCTTAGTGGAGGCGGGAGCAGTGGTGCTGGATGGGGTGGTGCTGGTAGTATAGGGATCTCGCTGGGCGCCGGCACAACCCGGAGC
>JBDTUV010000099.1:0-8536 GCA_040007575.1 Gemmatimonadales bacterium | reverse complement strand
GCCCGGGCATCGGGCGGCGCGGTCTCGGTGTCCAGGGGCGGAATACGGGGCATGCGGGATGGCTCCGTGCTTAGGGGCGACCCGGCAATCTAGATCGGGAAACCCTTGTCTGTCAGAGGACGCGGCGGGAAGCCACGTGGCGGGCCAGGTACCACTTGCCGCGCAGGGTCGACAGGTCGTCGTATACCACCCCACCGGCCCCAGCGCTCGAATGGATAATGCGGTTGTCCCCGGCGTAGATAGCGACATGGTCTACCCCGCGCCCCCGGCCGGAGAACAGCATCAGGTCGCCGGGCCGCAAAGCGTTGGGAGTCAAAGGCACGGCGCGGCCGGCAGTTGCCTGCTGGCGGGAGGTGCGGGGGAGGCGGACGCCCTGTCGCCCAAAGACGTACTGCACGAATCCGGAGCAGTCGAAGCCTGCGGCGGGCTTCGACCCTCCATAGACATATCGCTTACCGAAATACCGATCTCCGGTAGCCAGCACTCGGGCAGCGCTGGCACTTTTCGTAGTGCGCGGCAGTAGCGTCGTGGGAGTCCGACTCGGTGTTCTCGACCCCGCGCGAACTGTGACGCCATGTCCACCGAGGGTGGCGACTACCGCGATCGGCCCCAGGCTAGCTCGCACCGCGGGACGGCCGAGCCGGGGAAGGGAGAGATTGACCTGTGCCGCCAACACGCTCGGGATCGCCGCCAGGAGCGGCAGGGCGCAAGCGATAAGCTTCATTGTGACCTCACTCACTGATGACTGCGGCGCCCAGCGCAGGAGGTATGCCAAACTCCTCGAGGACCAGACCCGCCTCGGTGATAAACAGATGGCCCTGAGCGCGATAGCCACCTCTCTGCTCCACATGGGTCAGCACCAGGCGGACCTTGGCCCGAGTCATCCCCACATAGAGCAGACGCCGAGCCTCCTGGATTTCCTCGCTGCGGTCTTCCTGGATCGCTCTCCAGCCCGGGAGCACCTGGTTCTCGACCCCCACGACACACACCCGGGAGAATTCCAGGCCCTTGGTGGAGTGAAGTGTGAGCAGATTCAAACGGTGGGGATCGGTTTCCGCCCCTTCGCTGCTGGAGAGCGCCACCCGGGACAACATGTCGTCGATGTGCCCCGCAAGAGTTTCCCCACCACTCGCCTGGATCAGCGTTCGGAGTCGTTCAACCGAGTCCGGGTAGCGCTCGTCGACGGTGCGGTTCTCGTGCATCCGCTCCATCAAGGCCCGCCCACCCAACCGCTCGATCACCTCCTCAAGGCCTAGTGCTCCCTCCGCCCCCGCGGCCAGCTCGGCGGCATAGATGTCGAGGCAGTCACTGTAGCGTCCGAGGGTAAAAGGCCGAGTGATGTCGCGGAAGAGAGTCTCTTCCTTGGTGGGGTTGGCCTGCTGATCGAGCGCCAGGGCCAGGCCGAGCTGGTCCAGGAGATGGACCAGGGCGATCGTCCGAGCGCGGCGTATCCTGAGCTCGTTCAGCCGGGGGAGCACCGCGGCGAGCACGCGCGCATCGTCGAGGGCATGATGCTCCCGTCCCGGCGGAATGTTGTACTTCTCGGCGAGATACTTGAGCTTGACGCTGCCATCCACCAGAGCCCGGGCCAGCGGGAGAGTATCATAGAACACCAGCTCATCGAACCCCTCGAGGCCGCCGCAGGCACGGCGCAGCACCGGAACGTCGAATTCCTGTCCGTTGTGCGCCACGACGAGGTCGCGTCCCACGAACTCCCGGAATCGCTGCCAGACCTCGAGCATCGGAGGCGCGCCGATCAAGTCCCCGTCGGTGTAGCCATGCACCTCGGTCGCCTGAGCGGAGATGGGGCGGGCACACGATACCAGGGAGTGAAACTCGTCTACCACGAGGTTGTTCCGAACCCTGACCGCGGCGATGTCGACGATCTGGGATGATTCAAAATCGAAATCACTGGTCTCGATGTCGAAGGCGACGAAGTCGTCGAGATCCGCCTTCAGGCTCTGGGTATGGACCAGCTGAAGCGCCTTGAACAATCGGAGCGGCAACCCACCATCTGGCCCCGGGCCGGCTCGCAGCACTATATCGCCCGCGGCTGCCGCGTCGCCCGGCGTGAAGCGGTGGCTGTTGGTTATCCCGGCCCCTCGCAGCATGGCCACCAGCGGGATCTCGATACCGCCGCCCGGTTCCACCCAGACCCGGCCACGCATGGCGACACACTGCGCAATCCGCTTGGCCAGCGGGGCGGCGCCCGGATAGAGCGACGGCTCCCTCAAGTCGTGATGGTACTCCTCCAAGGGATTGCGGCCGGCGCCGATCGGGCGCGCGAGCAGCTCGTCCACCAGTCCAGATAGCGATTGGTGGGACCGGCCCATCCCCCTCAGGTTCTCCAGATGATAGATCAACCGCCACACTCGCTTGCGGTCGGAGTCCCCTCTGGGGCGCTGACTGGCAAAGGCGCGAAGGTTGGCGAGGAAATCCTTCTCCTTCGATGAGTCTTTGCGAATCTCCTGCCGCAGGGCGGGATTGAGGGCGAGAGCGGCCAGCGCTCCAAGCAGAATTGGGTCGTCAGGCGAGCGGATAACCCGCAACGACGCGATGACCCAGCCGACGACCTTGTCGTCAACCAGAGCCTGGCCTCGCGCCATCCGGCAGGGAATGCCGGCGCAAATCAGCCGTCTCTCGAGATCACGGCCCATCCACCGATACCGGTACAGGATGGCGTAGTCGCCCCAGCCGGTTCCCGCCGTGGCGCGATCGCTGAGGATGTCACCGATAAGCCAATCGGCCTCGATCTCTTCGTTCTCGAAACCATACGCCACGACCTCGAAGGATGACCTCAGCGTGGTGTCGATCTGCTTTTCGAAGAGCACCGGATTGCAGGCGATCAGGCGCCGGGCGGACTCCAGGATCTGAACTGAGCACCTGCGATTTTCGTCGAGGACGAGCGGCGCGGGCAGATCGAAGTCCTCGCGGAACCGGGCCATGATGCCGGGGTCGGCACCGGTCCAGGAGAAAATGGATTGCTCGTCGTCTCCCACGCCGAAGAGGCAACGATGCTGCTCTGCCAGCCGGCGGACGATGCCGTACTGTGTCGGGCTCAAATCCTGGAACTCGTCTACCAGTACATAGTCCCAGCGGGAACGCAGCTCCCTGGCCGCGCTCTCATCGGTACGCAGCAGCCGCTCCGTCAGAGTGATGAGGTCATCGAAGTCGGCGAGGTTGCGCGAGCGGAGGGCTTCCTGGTACTGCCCGAAGAACATCATGCCGCGATCGCTCAGGACCTTGCCCTGCAGCTGGTGGAGACTGAACTGCGCCAGCGCCTGGGAGCACCGCTTGGCGGGTATTCGGAGCCGCCGGAGCACCCGCTCCTGATATTCGCGGTCCGCCACCCCGAAGCCCGGACGCAGGCCACAGCGTTCGGCATAGTCCCGGAGAATCTTGAGACAGATCGAATGCAGGGTGCCGCGAGTGACATCCGCCGCGGTGGTCCCGCGAGTTTCGTGCAGGCGGGTGGCGATCTCTTCTGCCGCCTTGTTGGTGAAGGTGACGGCGAGGATCCGCCGCGGAGCGACGCCCAGCGTCTCTATCAAATACTGGATACGATGGATCAGGCAGAAGGTCTTCCCTGCCCCGGGGCCGGCGATAACCAGCGCCGGTCCAAGAGCGGCCTCGATGGCCTTCCGTTGTTGCGGGGTAGGCTGGTAGGTCATTCGCGGGTCTGACCGAGGACCCGGGATCGGGCCCATTTCACCAGCGTGTCGGCCAATTCATCGAGCACCGCAGCGGGCGTTCGCCCCGAGCTCTTGGGCACGCCGAAGGAATGATCGGCTCCCTCAACCGGGTGCAGCGTCGCGCGGCTGCCCAGTCGCTGGCACACGCCGGTGATCAGATCGGTCTGCGCAAATTGGTCGCGGGTCCCCTGGAGAAAGAGCATGGGCAGCTCTACCCGGACGAGGTGATCGGCATGACGGGTGCCGGGCCGACCCGGCGGATGGAGCGGGAAACCCAGGAAGGCCAGTCCCCGGACTCCGGGCAGCGAGGTCGCGGCCGCACCTGACGTCATCCGGCCGCCAAATGACTTGCCGCCGGCGATCATCGGCAGCTCGGGCGCCGCGGCCCCGGCCCGGGCCACCGCGGCTCGCACGGCCGCCTCGGCGACCGTTGGAGAATCGGGACGGCGGCTACCCGCTTCCATGTATGGAAACTGGTAGCGCATGGTAGCCACGCCGCGCGCGGCAAGGGCCGCCGAAATGGAATCGAGGAAGCCGTGCCGCATGCCGGCGCCGGCCCCGTGGGCCAGGACGTAGAGCAGCCAGGCGTCAGGAGGACGCTGGAGGAGGGCGGAGACAACGCCCTGGTCGACCTCGATCTGTAACTGCACTTCAACTGTCATCCCGAAGACTCCTTAGCCTTCGCACGTTTTACCCCCGCTGGGTGAGCCGATCCAGAACACCCGCGAGGTCCGGCGTGGCCGTCAGCACCTCTCTCAGCGGGTCCTGCTTCAGTTTTCGCATCCGGGCCACTGCGTTCTTGATGGTGAAGCCCCGGATGTCCAGCTCCGCGTTCACCTCGCTCCATAGCAGCGGCATCGACACCGGAGCGCCGGGAAGAGCCCGCACGCTGAAGGGCGAGACCAGCAGCCGTCCGGCACCATTCTGCAAGTAGTCGATATATACCTTGCCCCCTCGGCGGGAGACCTGCCGAGTGAGGGTAGTGATGCCGGGAAGCTCAGCCACAATCACTCGGGCGAGGAGCTCGCCGAGATCGCGTGCCTCGTTGTAGCGGCACCAGCCGCCGAGGGGGATCATGACGTGCAGCCCGGACGAGCCGCTGGTCTTCACGAAGTTGGGAAGTCCGATCTCCTCACAGAGGGCGTGGGTTCTCTCCGCCACCCGCACCACATCGCTGAACGGCGCGTCCTTGGGATCCAGATCCAGCACACACCAGTCGGGCCGGTCGATGCTCGCGGTCCTGCTGGCCCACACATGGAGGGGGATAGTGCCCATGTTGGCAAGGTAGACCAGCCCGGCCTCATCATCGCACACGAAATAGTCGATCTCCCGCTCGGCCTGCTCACTCCACATCCGTTCGGTCCTGATCCAGTCGGGCACGAAGCCGGGCGCGTCTTTCTGGAAGAAGGACTTTCCATTTACCCCGTCGGGATATCGGGTTAGGACCACGGGCCGATCGACCAGATAGGGCAGAATCCAGGGACCGATGGATCGGTAGTACTCGATCAGGTCACCCTTGGTGTAGCCCTCGTGGGGCCAGAAGATTTTATCCAGGTTGGTGAATTGGATGTTGGGCTGCGAGGCAGCGGGGCTGCGGGGCGGCTCGCTCCTCGATCGAACATCGTCAGGTGTGCTTTTGCTGCCCTGCTGCCCCGCTGCCCCCCCGTCGATCTGCCCCGCTTCCCCGCTCCGAACGCACTCCTCCGGCCGTTTGTCATCCCGAAACCGCAGGAACACCGGCTGCCGCAGCAGCCCCTCCTCGGTCCACTCGCTGAATTCCACCTCACACACCAGCCGCGGCTCGGTCCACGTGATTCCCTTTTCCTTCGGGATGGGACCGCCACATGGGGGATCGGGTCGCCGAATCTGGTCCAGCGTCGCCCGCACCTCCGCGAGCTGGGCTCCGGTGAAGCCGCTCCCTGCCCGGCCGGAATAGGTGAGGTTGCCGTCTACATACTGGGCCAATTGCAGGCCGCCGAAGCCGGTGCGCCCACCTTTGGGGGCCGAGAATCCCACCACGACGAAATCGTCCGAGCGGCGGGTCCGGACCTTGATCCATGAGGCCGACCGGCCGGCCCGATAGGTGGAGTCGGCGCGCTTGGCCACGATCCCTTCGAGCCCGAGCTTAAGGACCTGCTGGTAAAGGACCTCACCCTCGCCCTCGAAGTGATCCAGGAAACGGATGAGACCGGCCGGTGGCAACAACCTTCGAAGAAGGTTCTTTCTGGCGACCAGCGGCAGCTCCCGTACATCGAAGTCGTCGACCGCAAGGAGATCGAAGGCAAAGAACGTCACCGGAATCTGGACCACCGCCCGGCGGATATCAGTTGGACGGGTGAGCTTCGCCCGCTGCTGCAGCCGCTGAAAGCTGGGACGCCCGGACTGGTCGAGCGCAACTACCTCCCCGTCCAGCAACACCCGGCCCAGGGGCAGCGCGGCCACCGCACGAGTCACCTCCGGGAAGGATGACGCCAGGTCGTTGCCATTGCGGGAGAAGAGACGGGGTGGTCCACTGCCGCGGGAGGCGAGCAATCGGTATCCATCGAGCTTCAGCTCGAAGATCCAGGCAGGATCGGAGAAGGGTTGGTCCCTGGTCTCGGCCAGCATCAGCGGGGCTGCGTCACCGGGGACTTCCCTCCTCGGGGCACCGAGCCGCTCCAGCTCGGCCCGGATATCATCGGCCGGGGTCCGGCCGGCCTTGAGATCCTCCACTGTGAGGCCGGACAACACCGACTCCTCGGGTGGGAGCGGCCCGGAAGCGGACTCGTACGCATCGCGCTCCTTGATCAGGAGCCAGTCCTTGTCGCCCTTCTTGAGCTTTACCAGGGTCCACAGCCCGTGCAGCTTGATACCCTTCAGCTCGAACAGGAGCTTGCCCTTTGCCAGCCCCGCGACCGGATCCTCGACCGGCACCCAGCGGCCCCGGTCCCACACGATCACGGCACCGGCACCATAGTTGCCCTCGGGGATCAGGCCTTCGAAGTCGCCATACTCCAGGGGATGATCTTCGACCATGACCGCCAGTCGCTTGTCGGCCATGTTGTACGACGGCCCTTTCGGCACCGCCCAGGACCGCAGCACACCATCCATCTCGAGCCGGAGATCGAAGTGCAGGCGCCGCGCGGCGTGCTTGTGGACCACGAAGAGCCCACCCTGCTCTTCCCAGGGCGTCGGGAGGTGGGAGCCGGCAGGCTCAGGGGTGCGCTCCAGCGACCGCTTGGCGCGGTAGGGAGCGAGCGGATCAGGCTTGAATTGGGGCATCGAGAGTAGGAATTTACAATCACTTCCCGCTTTTCTCTTGCGGGCTTCTGGTTCACAGTGATATTGAGATTCTATGCCTCCCAGACCCATTGCTTCCGCCAACATCTCGTTCGGCCTGGTCTCCGTCCCCGTCAGCCTCTACTCGGCCAGCGAATCGTCCGCCAACGTCAGCTTCAACATGCTGCACAAGAAGTGCGGCACCCGGCTGAAGCAACAGTACATCTGTCCCAAGGAAGACGTCGTGGTGGAGAAGGACGACGTCGCCAAGGGCTACGAGTTCTCCAAGGGGCAGTACGTGACCTTTTCCCCCGAAGAGATCAAGGCGCTGGACGAGAAGGCCACCAACTCGATCGACATCGCCGAGTTCGTGCCGCTCTCCGCGGTGGATCGTATCTACCTCGAGAAGGTCTACTACCTGGGGCCCGATAAGGGCGGCGATCGCGCCTATCGTTTGCTGGGCGAGGCGCTGAAGACCACCGGCCGCGCCGCGCTGGGACAGTACTCGGCGCGAGGCAAGCAGTACCTGGTGCTGGTGCGTCCCCTCGACGGCGTCCTGGTCATGGAGCAGCTCCACTACCAGCCGGATCTTCGCTCGGCGGCAGATGTGCCGCACCCCGACACCCCGGTCAAGGAAGCGGAGCTGGCGCTGGCCAAGCAGCTGATCGAGCAGTCGTCTACCGACGAGTTCCATCCGGAGAACTACCGCGACACGGTCCGAGAGCGGGTGCTCGACGCGATTCAGCAGAAGGTCGAGGGCCAGGAGATCACGGCGGAGGAAGCCCCGGCCGAAACCAAGATCATCGATCTCATGGACGCCCTGAAGGCGAGCCTGGCCAAGCGGGGTGGGAGCACCGAGAAGAAGCAGGCTACTGAGGAGCCCGGGGAAGTGGAGGCTGCACCGAGGAAGAGGAAGGCGGGGGGACGGCGGTGAGCTCTCATGAACATTCTCGTCGGCACCAGCGGGTGGTCCTACAAGGAGTGGAAGGGCAGCTTCTATCCGCCGAAGCTGCCGGCCGAGGAGATGCTGCGTTTCTATTCGGGCCACTTCCCAACCGTTGAAGTCAACAACTCCTTCTACCGCATTCCGGCCGAGCGCGTGCTGGCCAGTTGGGCCGAGCAGGTCCCCCCGACATTCCGATTCGTCCTCAAGGCCTCGCGCCGCATCACGCACAACAGCCGCCTGGCCGACGAGGATGGCTCCCTGGAGTACTTCCTGCGGGCGGTGAACCCGCTGGGAGACCGGATGGGCCCCACCTTGTTTCAGCTCCCGCCCACCTTCAAAAGAGACGTCGACCGGCTCCGCGGCTTTCTGGAGCGACTGCCCCGGCGGTGGAACGCCGCCATCGAGTTCCGCCACGCGTCGTGGTTCACCGACGAGGTCTACGACCTGCTCTGGGCGAGGGACGTGGCCCTGGTGGCGGTCGACGCGGACGAGGCGGAAGGTGGGGCGTCACCCCTGGTGCCGACTGCGTCGTGGGGCTACCTCCGCCTCCGTCGATCGGCGTACGACCAGGCTGCCCTAGAGAGCTGGTCTTCGACCATCCGGGGACAGCCCTGGAGCGAGGCGTATGTATTTCTCAAGC
>JBDTUV010000098.1:0-8587 GCA_040007575.1 Gemmatimonadales bacterium | reverse complement strand
TCTCTGGTATCAGGAGAACCGGATCTTCCAGCTCAACCCCACCATCGCAATCGGGGGCCCCGGGGCAAATGGCGTCTCCCACGATTTCTCCGAGACGCTGCCGACGGTCTATTCCCAGGACGAGCGGGTGTTCGTGCAGGCGGATTTCGAGGCGGAGCTGAAACGGGCGAGCCTGTGGGGAGTAGATGCGTCATGCACGGGCGCGGCGGTCGATGTCTTCATGACGGAGGGTTACCTGGACGATCTGCTCAACCGGATCTGGCGATTCCGAACGGGCGTCTTCGTGTAAGGAGTCTTTGTCACCCTGAGCGCAGCCTCACTTCTCACCTTCATTCAGCCCCAGCAGATCCACCAGCGCGCGATCCACCACCTCCGACGCTCCTCCCTCGATAATCTTCTTCAGCACATCGGCCGTCTCGAGCGGCAGACTGTCCGGATGCACCCGGTCGCTCTGAAACCGCACGATGTTTCCCAGCGGGATCGGGGTGACCTGGGGATCTTCCTGCGCATCCGCCTCCGACTCCAACGCTGACTCATAGGCAGAGCTCGGAACGCTGGCAGCCCAGGGCTCCTCCGGCTCTTCCATCTCATCATCGGGAATAGGCACCATCGCAAAAAGCTGGCACTGGAGCCCGGGCGGTGCGAGCCGCGCCACCAGCACGACCTGCAACGGCTCGTCGAAGAACCCGTGCTCCTCTATCTGCTCCCACGCCTCAGGCGAGAGCACCGCGCGGGCAACCAGACGGCCGTTGCGATAGGTGCCCATGCACACCATCCCGGCGGGCACCCGCTCGTCTTCCACCAGACGGACCTCGAGCTGGACCGGCTCATCGGTAGCGGCGATCGCTGCCGGAATGGGAACCGCTTTGCCTTCACCCGGCTCGGGCGCTTCAGCTGTCATGTGGAATCAGTACGCGGGCCACAGGAATACGGCAAGCCGAAGGGGACCTACTTCGGTGGTAGAACGATCTCACCGGAATCGGTGATCGCCACCGCCGTCGCCCCAAAATCCTGCGCGGACAGCCTCCGGACGAGGTGGAGCGCTGCTCTGTCGGGATCGGGGAAGGGCCCCTGCTGGGGGAGCTGCTTCATGGGGACCAGGCGCGCTGCTCGAAGCGTGCGATCGGGGGAAAACTCCAGCTGCAACACTCCGGTAACGCCGAGCGGTCCGGCCAGGTTGAAGCCGCGATAGGTGGCGAAGTTCCCCAGCGAGTAGACGATGAGCCGCTGGCGGTAGAATTCCATCCCTCGCAGCACGTGCGGTCCGTGCCCGATCACCGCATCGGCCCCCGCATCGATAACGGCACGGGCCCAGCGCCGCAGGTCGCCGCGGGGCTCTCTTCCGAGCGACTCAGCGACCTCGCCGGTACGGAGCGCCTTTACTCCCTCGGTGCCACCGTGGAATGTCACCAAGAGCAGATCCACCAGCGGACGGATCGAGTCCACTACCGCGGCACTGCGCTCGATATCGAGCAGGTTGTAGGCATAGGGGTAGGTGGTGAAGCCCACCAGCCCAACCGTGGTGAGACTGTCGCCCCTGCGGATCGTGTCCACCGTAATCCGCCCCACGGGGCCGTACAGCCGAACTCCCAGACTTTCGAGTACGCGCTCGGTCGATTCGCGCCCGGCCGGTCCCAGATCGTTGGCGTGGTTGTTCGCCAGGTTCAGGTGGGTGAAGCCGGCCTCAACCAGCCGGGGCGCCAACATCGTGGGTGTGCGGAAGGCGTAACAGTTCGGACGGGTCGCAGGAGGGAGCGTATCCGCCTTCATCTGCTTCCGGAGCCGCTCCTTCCTGCGCTGCTCTTTCGGCGTAAGGCGCACCAGGCATTTCACCGACGTTCCGGTGTCGGCCAGCACTCCCTCGAAGTTTCCAATGACAAGGTCACCGTGCAGGCTGGGCCGCGCCCGATCGAGTAGGCCGCGGCCGCTGTCGGGCGGGACACCATCCGGGAGCGTCTCGGTTCCCAGATTGATGTCGCCAACGAAGGCCAGGCGAACCGGCGCGTACAAACGGGCTCGCGGAGGTCCGGGCTCGAGCAACGGTGAGGGCGGTTCGGTGGTGTCGGCGCGTTCCGGCGGTGGGAGCGGCCGCGGTTGAGGCGCCGGCGGAGTCTTGGCGCATGCCAGGGCAGCGAGGAGGACCAGCCACGCCAGGCTGACCTTCACGCGGCGCTCACACCTCCACCCGCGCGCGTGGCCGTCTCCTTGAGCCGCCGAAGACTGCTCTCCCGGCCGACCACCGCCAGCAGCTCATTCACCGGCTCCGAGACGGTCGATCCGGTTAAGGCCACCCGGATTGGTTGCATCACATCGCCCAGTTTGAGGCCCTCCGCCTCTGCCAGCGATCGGAGGGTTTCCAGCAGCCGGTCGGGATTCCACTCCTCCGCCGTCAGTGCGTCGAGGGCGGCGACAGCGAGGCCGAGATTTCTCCCGAAGGCCGCGGCCATCTTCCGGATCAACGCCTCACCCTTGGGATCGAGCTTCGATCGCGACGGGTCCAATCGCACTGCCACCTGCTCGGCCACGTGGAGAATGGTTCGGGAACGGGCTTTCACCGAGTCGATCATGGGCCGCAGGTCGCGGGTGTGGCTGACGCCCATCCGCGCGAGCTGGCGCTGCACCGGTTCGAGCATCTCGTCGGCAGGAAGGGCCGAGAGATACTGGCCGTTCATCCACTCGAGCTTGGTGGTGTCGAACACCGCCGCCTTCTTCTGAATGCCGTCCAGGGTGAACAGCCGGATCATCTCGTCCTCCGGCATGATCTCGCGGTCGCCGCCCGGAGACCAGCCGAGCAGAGCCAGGAAATTCCGCATGGCGGCGGGGTAGATCCCCTGCTCCTGATAGTCGCCGACGGCCGTCGCGCCGTGCCGCTTGGAGAGCTTCTTCCCGTCCGCTCCCAGGATCATGGGGACGTGAGCGAAGACCGGTGGCTCGTGGCCCAGCGCCCGGTACAGCGCGATCTGTTTCGGCGTGTTGGAGATGTGGTCGTCGCCGCGGATGACATGGGTGATGTGCATGGCGATGTCGTCGGAGACTACAGCGAGGTTGTAGATGGCGCTGGTGTCGCTTCGCAGGATAACGAAATCGTCGAGGTCTCGACCCTGGAAGCTGATGCGGCCATGAACCGCGTCCTCCCAGGCGATCTCCTCGTCCTGCAGCAGGAACCGGATCGTCGACGGGGTCCCCGCGCGGATGCGCTCCTCGACCTCGGCCGGGCTGAGCCGGTGGCATCGCCGGTCGTAACGAAAGCCGCCCCCGGACGCTTCGGCCCTGGCTCGTTGCGCGTCGAGCTCCTCCCGGGTGCAGAAGCAGCGGTAGGCTTTCCCCGCTGCGAGCAGCCGCTCGGCATCGGCCTGATGGCGTGCCGCATACTCACCCTGGAAGTACGGACCCTCGTCCCATGTGATACCCAGCCAGGTAAGCCCGTCCAGGATCACCTGGGTGTGCTCCGGCGTGCTGCGCTCGCGGTCGGTGTCCTCGATCCGCAGGACGTGGGTACCACCGGTGTGACGGGCGAACAGCCAGTTGAACAGGGCGGTTCGGGCGCCCCCCACGTGGAGGTACCCGGTCGGGGATGGGGCGAAACGGACGCGCGGTTTGGACATGAAGGCCTGTCAAAAAGCGTGCGTCGAAAAGGGTCCAGGGTCGAAGGTCTAGGGTCTAAGCTAGACTCCAGACTTTTGACCTTAGACCCTGTTCACTGCTGACTGCCAGCCGTTATTAAGCGGAGCGGGAGGGATTCGAACCCTCGATAGAGGTTGACCCCCTATGCCGGTTTAGCAAACCGGTGCCTTCAGCCACTCGGCCACCACTCCACAATCTTCAACGAGCGCGGAAATTAACACAGCGCTCGGGCTCGCGCATCCCGGAAGCCAGGCGGGGGCCGAAGCAGCCGTGAGGTGAACATGAAACGGTAAAAACGGGCCCACCCCGCGGCCCGTTCACTGTTCACTTCACCCAGTTGCCTACAGGCGGGCTGCTGCGAGAGGCTGGTAGTACTGCCGAGCCAGGGCGAGGATCTCGCTGGCCGAGCCCGGAAGATTGTTGCGGAGCCAGAGGATGACCGCCTCGGATCGGGGAACTTCTCCCCACGAGGGCCGGTGGTTGGCCTTGATCAAGCCCCGGACCCCGGCGACTCGTTCTCCAAGGACCTCGTTCATCGCACGGTTCAACGCGAATTCGAGCTCGTCGTCTATCGGGACCATATGCGTGTGCGCGCACAGCAGCGCATCTACGTTCTCGACCCGGAACTCCTCACCGAAAACGTCGATCGGGTAGGCGCAGAACAGGCTGATGTAGCTGGAGCGGAGCAAACCGTTCCAGTACTCTTCAAGCCGCACCGCGGCCGCCCGCTGCTCCGCCACCCAGAGGAGGCCCACCATCTCGCCGTAGGCCCGAACCCCGGTGTGTCCCGCCCGCTCCTGCACCCCTTTCAGGGCCTCGCCGACGACAGCGTCGAACAGCTCCCGATCGGGCTGGCCGGCAACCATGAAGCGGTCGAGCGTCGCCTGGGCATCGAGAAAGACCAGCCTGCCCTCGAGTACCGCCTTGGGATAGCCGGGCTCAGTACGGAGCTGCCGAGCGAGCGACCCGCTGTGCTCCGGCGTCGCCATCGCCACGAGTCCGTCACCTCGCCGCAGGCCTTCCGCCATGAAACGGCTGATGTTTCGGATGAGAAGGCGATCGTCCTTGCCGTAGAGTTGAACCAGATGCTCTTCGGCGCTCGCATGGTCGAGGAGGTGGGCACACGACGTCATTGCACTTCCTTAGTGGCGGAAAGCCCGAAAAACCAGGCAAGCACGGCTCTTGAACATACGGAAACACCCCCCAGGGGCGCAACGCTCGGAGAATATGCCTCTGCGCCGCAGTCCGTTTGGTGTCGCACGTCACAGTTTGAGGGTTGCGGCGGCGACCGAAAAGGCCATACTTCTGGGACTCACCTTCAGACAAGCCTCGGCCCATATGACGCTGCAGGGCTCGACCAGAACCAACTCGGCCAAGAGCGAGCGCCCGCCCGGGGGCTATACGGTTCTGGTGGTGGACGATGAGGAGGCGGTGCGTCACCTGGCGTCCCGGATGCTGACCTTTACCGGCTATCAGACACTGGAGGCCAGCCACAGCCGAGAGGCCATCGCTACCCTCGAGCAGCATGCAGGGGCCATTCACTTGGTCCTGACCGACATCAAGATGCCAGGGATGAATGGCCGGGAGCTGGGCCGCCACGTGGAGCAGCGCTGGCCCGGCAAACCGATCCTGTATATGTCGGGGTTCGCCTCGGAAGTGTTTCACGGTGGGCTGCTGGAGCCGGGCGCGCCATTTCTCGCCAAACCGTTCACCCAGGACGATCTAGCCCATAAGGTGCGCGCCCTCCTGGCCGGCTGAAGTCACGCCATATCCTTAGATCCGCGGCACCGAGGCAGCACATTCCTGTTGCACTCATTCCTCAATCCGGCTCTTCCGCGGCATAACTCCACTGATGGTGGGGGGTCCAGGTGGCATAAATGTTGATCTTTGCAGGCCGTTCTTCTAGCCTTTACTCGGTAGCTATCTTCTGAAATGACCATGTTATGACTGCAGGGGGACTGGTGGTTGCAGCGCCGAAGAAGTCCCCCGGTCGATCCGGGGGGCCAGGAACTCCGTTGCGCATTATTTGTCCCACCTATTGGTATCCTCAGCACGCCAGCGACACTCAGGCCACCTACGTCCATGACATCAACCGCCATTTGGTGCGCCGGGGGCATTCGGTCACGGTGGTCACGCCGGGAGATCCCTCCCTGGCCCGGGAGGACATGTTCGATGGCGTGAGGATCGTACGCTTTCCGCTCCAGCTCCCTCCGGACCTGACCTACGGACGGGTGGCCCAGAGCCGGGTGACGTGGCTGGGAAGATTTGCCCGGCTCGCGGTGATGGCGCACTATCTCGAGGCGCAGCACCGTGCCATCCTGGCGGAGGCACGCGAGGGCCAGCCCGATGTGATCCACGCCCACTGGGCCATACCCACCGGTCCCGCCGCCGTTCTGGCCGCGAGAAAGCTCGGGGTTCCCTGCATCATCACCATGCACGGCGGTGACGTGTACGTGAATCCCGAGCAAGGCTACGATTTTCCAACCCGGTGGTACGTTCGGCCGGCGCTGCGCTGGACGCTTCGCCATGCCGGCGCGTTGACCGCCATTACCGAGGACTGCCGGCAGCACGCGTTGCGGGCCGGGGCGCCCGCCGAACGCATCCGCCTGGTGTTCAACGGCACCGACCTCCGTCGTTTCAGTCCGGATGAGAACGGAGACCGCCGCGGTCCGCACTTCGGGCCCAACATGATCTTCGCCTGCCGCCAGCTGTTTCCCCGGAAAGGCATTCGCTTCCTGCTCCAGGCGGCGGCGCAGTTGAAGCCCAGGTTCCCCGATCTCAAGGTGGTTCTTGCGGGGGATGGGTTCGAGCGGCCGGAGCTTGCCCGGCTCGCTGCTGATCTCGGGATCCAAGCCGACGTAACCTTTCTGGGCTGGGTTCCCAACACCGAGCTGCCGCCCTATTATCGTGCCGCCGCGGTATCGGTCATTCCCTCGCTGGAGGAGGGGTTCGGCATTCCAGCGGCAGAGGCCATGGGGTGCGAGGTTGCCGTGGTGGCCAGCGACGCGGGCGGGCTTCCAGAGGTCGTCGAGGACGGAGTGACCGGCCTGGTGGTGCCGCGCGGCGACTCCACGGCCCTGGCGCAGGCCATCGGATCGCTGCTGGACGATCCGGAGCGGCGGCGCGCGATGGGCCAGGCAGGACGGGCCCGGGCCCTCCGGCTGTTCGACTGGGACCGGTCGGCGGAGCAGTTCGAGCAGATCTATCGCGAGGTCGGCGCCAGGACGGGTCGGTGACGGAACGGCTGTTCACGTTCCGCTGGGACGTTGATCATCGCGTCTGCGCCACCGATGGCATCCCCAAGATCCGGGCGGTGTGCCGCGACTTCGGGGTGCCCAACACGTTCTTCGTCAACATGGGGCGGTCCACCAACCTCGTCGAGTGGATCGGCGCCGGAACCGCGGGGTCCAAGGCCAAGCTCGCCGACCGTGACGCGGTTCACCTCATCAAGAAAACCGGCTGGCCTCGCTTCCTGATCGAGACCGCACTCTCGCGGCCGGTCGGGCTCTCGTTCGTCCCTCTACTCCAGTCCCTTCAGGCCGAGGGACATGAGCTCGGTCTACACGGCGGCATGGACCATGTGGTCTGGAGCCGCCGCTTTCACCAGCTGCCCGACCGTACGCTCCAGGCCGATGTGGAACAGTCGTACCGTCATTTTGTGCGGCACTTCGGAAAGCCGGCCGGCTTCTCCTCGCCGGGGTTCTATTCCGACGAGCGCGTGATGGCGCTGCTCGACAAGCTGGGGTTCGTCTACAACGGCGATGCCATCGGCGGCGAGCCCGAACGGGCGACGGCGGCGGGGAAGCCGCTGGGGCACTGGACCATTCCGGTGACCTTGTCCGGTCCTCGCACGATTCCTTTCCTCGAGTTCCACGGCGCGCGCGGCACGCCGGAGCCCGAAATGCTCCGCCAGCTGAATCAGCACCTCGACGAGCATGAGTCCGTGGTGCTCTACGGTCATCCGTGCTATGAAGGCGTGCGCGACCGAATCCTGCGCCAGGTCTTTGCCACCGTGCTCGAGCGGGGGTTTCGCTTCGTCACCCTGCAGACCCTTGCCGAGCGGTTGGGGGCGGTCACCCCCAGACAATGATCCGGGTGCTAAGCGTCTTCGGGACCCGCCCGGAGGCGATCAAGATGGCGCCGGTGGTCCAGGCGCTTCAGAGCGCGCCCGATCGTTTCGAAAGCGTCGTCTGCGTCTCGGCCCAGCATCGTGCCATGCTCGACCAGGTGCTCGATGTCTTCGGGCTCGAGGCGGACCACGATCTCGACCTGATGGTCGCGGGGCAATCGCCCGCCGGCATCACCGCCCGGGTACTGGAACGGCTGCCCCCGCTGCTGCAGCGGATCCGTCCCGACGTGCTGCTGGTTCAGGGCGACACCATGACCAGCTTTGCTGCCGCCTTTGCCGCCTACCTCGAACGAATCCCTTCGGGCCACGTCGAAGCCGGACTCCGCACCGGCGACCGGTACCAGCCATTCCCGGAAGAGATGAACCGGGTGCTGACCACCCGGCTCGCCTCGATACACTTTGCTCCCACGGCACAGGCGCGATCCGCGCTGCTCAAGGAGGGGGTGCCGGCCGCCGACGTGCACCTCACCGGCAACACCGTCATCGACGCGCTGCTCCAGACAGTCCGGCCGGACTACAGTTTCCGGACCCCGCAGCTGAGCTCGCTCGACCCCACCCGCCGCCTGGTGCTCATCACGACGCATCGGCGAGAGAGCTTCGGAGCACCGCTGCAATCCACCTGCGCCGCCATACGGGAATTGGCCAGGCGCCACCCCGATCTGCAGTTCGTGCTGCCGGTGCATCCCAACCCCGAGGTCAAGGCCACGGTCGAGCGTCTGTTGTGCGACTTGCCCGGGATGCACCTGATCGAGCCGGTGGATTACGTCGAGTTTGTGCACCTGATGAACCGCGCCTACCTGGTGCTCACCGACAGCGGCGGCGTCCAGGAGGAGG
>JBDTUV010000097.1:0-8593 GCA_040007575.1 Gemmatimonadales bacterium | reverse complement strand
AGATTATGACAAGCACGACGAGCGTTGGTCTCAGTTCCGTGGTTGCTCTCTGGCGCTATCCTGTCAAATCCATGATGGGAGAGGAGTTGAACGCAGCGGACCTCACGCAACGCGGGCTCCTGGGGGATCGTGCGTATGCCCTAGTGGACCGGTCCACTGGGAAGGTCGTGAGCGCCAAGAACCCCCGAAAGTGGTCGAAGCTCTTTGACTTCCGAGCCGCCTTCGTCGAGGCTCCGCGCAGTGGCCAGAAGATTCCTCCGGTCCGGATCACTCTCCCGAATGGCACCATCGCAACCACCGAGCAGGGCGATCTCGAACAAGCCTTGTCGGACGTGCTCGGCCGCGAGGTGACACTCGCGGCAACGGCACCCGAGACCCCGAGCCTTGAGGAGTACTGGCCGGATCTGGATGGCCTCGCCCACAGGGAAACGGTCACTGACGAGTCCATGCCGGCTGGCACGTTCTTCGATCTTGCCGTCATCCACGTGCTGACGACAGCCACGATCGACCGGCTCCGGGAGCTCTATCCGCAGGGGCGTTTCGAGGTCCGGCGGTTTCGTCCAAACATCGTGGTGGAGCCTGACTCCGGCGCGAAGGGCTTTGTTGAGAATGACTGGATCGGCCACACGCTCGCCATCGGGAGGGAAGTTCGCCTGAGCATCACGGGCCCCTGCCCCCGCTGTGTGATGACAACGCTGCCCCAGGGGGATCTACCTAGGGATCCGGGCATCCTGCGCACGGCGGCCCAGCACAACCAAGTCAACGTCGGTGTCTATGCCACCGTGG
Organism: Gemmatimonadales bacterium; assembly: GCA_040007575.1. GTDB lineage: Bacteria > Gemmatimonadota > Gemmatimonadetes > Gemmatimonadales > GWC2-71-9 > CAVVWJ01. Next base: position 7,807 of record JBDTUV010000097.1, on the reverse strand, counting down.
TGCGGGGCGGCGTGATCCGTCGCGGTGATCCGGTCAGGCTCGAGTAGTGTTACTCTATGAAACGGGTTTTTTCTGGATTCCAGTTTTGAGTTCGATTGTTGCTTCTCTTCCTTCAGAGGCTCTCATGCCGCAGTATCTGATTGAGCGTAACATCCCCGGCGCAGGCAAGCTTACGTCCGCCGAACTGAAAACCATCTCCCAGAAGTCATGCAGTGTGCTGAATCAACTCGGTCCACAGATCCAGTGGGTGCACAGCTACGTTACCGGAGATCAGATCTACTGTGTCTACCGCGCGCCGAACGAAGAGATGGTGCGGGAGCACGCCCGCCAAGGCGGGTTCCCCGCAAACCGGGTGTCAGAGATCAAGACCACGATCGACCCGACAACGGCGGAGTAGCACCAGCGCGCGGCGCATGGTCCGGTGGCGCATCATGCGACGGACGGTTCGTGGATGATCACACCCTTATGAGGAGGAGACCACGTGGACACCAAGCGAATCGTGAGCGGGACGCTAGTAGGCGGCATCACATTGTACGTAGTGGGCTACCTCATTTGGGGTCTGATATTCGCAGATTTCTTCGCCGCGAACGCCGGGTCAGCGACCGGGGTGGCGCGAGACCCCCAACTGGTGTGGGCTGTTGCGTTGGGGAATCTCGCGCTGGCAGCGCTTGTCACGCTGGCGATCGGCAGTCGGCCTGGATCCGCGACCATCGGCCAGGGCTTCAAGATCGGCGCGATCGTTGGTTTCCTGCTCTGGCTCGGCGTGGACTTCATCCACTATGGGGTGACCAACGTCTCGAATCTCACAGCAACCGTCGTCGATCCGCTGCTGGAGGTAATCCATACTGGAATCGGCGGCGCCGTCATCGCAGCAGTATTGGGGAAGATCGCAACGTCCGGCCGCGCGTAGAACCGTCCAACGTGATCGGCTTGGCGTCGCGGAATCTTGAGCCTGGCCGCCGTTGTGCAACCGGGATGATGGGTAACGAAGTTGACCGGGAGGATAGGTAACACTTCGTTAGGTGAGGGTGAACACTGGGTCAATCTCGAATGATCACCTCGCGTTCGTCGACTTTCGCCAAGAGCACCGTCCCGAAGTGGATCGACCAGATCCCGTCGTCGGTTTCTTCCAAGCCGATGTAATGTTGTTTGAGCGCGTTGGCGATGAAGAGCAGCTTGTGCTTGAGGCGAAAGGTCCCGGCATTCGTGACCCGCTTGACGAGGAAGTGGCCCGGATACTCGAGCGGGGGCAGGTGCTCGGGAAAGGCGCGGGGCGAGGCGGTGTAGCGCGAACTGGGCGTCCGGCCGCCAAGAAAGTCGTGCGGCCGCTCGTCGTTGTACAGCGTCCGAAAGCGATTGAACGCGCGTTGCTGCGCGGCGTGATCGGCACGCGGCGGCCGACAGGCGCCGGCTTTGAGCGTCTTGTGCATGCGTTCGTGCGCCCCGTTCTCCTCCGCTGGTCCACGATCGCTTGCGTCAGAGCATCCTGCGGTGGGCGACGGGATCTTAGCTTCACCGACCGCTTTCTCTGGACTCCCTAAACTGGGCCGCATCGGGGCGGCGATTTAAGAAAGGCGCATATGGCGGAAAAAGGAAGCAACGAGGGCGCCGAACGAGAGCGGGAATCGGCTGAGCGCCGGCGCGAGGTGGCGGAATTGCAGCGCCGCGGAGCGGAGCAAGACCGGGGCATTCGGGAGGCTATCCGCGGACGGGGGGAAGAGACCCGTAAGGACGTCGAGGAGGATCGGTCCGCTGCCGAGCGCGTCCGAGGTGCTCAGGAGGGGGGAAGGGAAACTGCCGAGCAGGCCAGGGATCTGTCGGAAGATCTCCGCAGTGCGGCGGAAGAGGCGCGAAGTGCGGCTGCGGACGCTCGCACGTCTCTCGTTGAGCTAAAGGAACTCCTTCAGCGCCAACGGCTCATGATAGACCGTCAGGAGGAGGCACTTGCCTCGATGGAGCGAAGGATCAGTGACATCCGGGTGGGAACCTGAGTGAGGAAATAGCCTCAACTCGTGCAACTCCGAGAAGACACTCCTCGCTGACATTCACTCGGTGGGTCGGAGCGCGTCATACATGGCGAGAGACATATTGAGGTCCCGCCGAAGCTCGACGTCGCCGCTCAGCAGTGCCTCCCAGGAGATCTCGTACCCCTTTCGACCCCCCTTGGGTACGATCCTGATACCTCGAGGGCTCACGCTCACGGTGTAGAGCTTCCCATCGACATCCAACTCACGTTTGATGGTCTTGTCGAGACGAGTTGCCACGCAGCCCTCCGCTATTGCGGCGATATCGACCAGGCGATCTCTTCACCGGAGTGGACCCCGAACAACCCGCTGATGACTGTTTCGCCCGCTCGACGGACCGGCCGAGCCTCGAACCTGATGCTGGCCCCGGCGGTCACCGTCAGTGGCAGCGCGAACACGGCGGTCTCGCCACCCGGAACGAACCCCAGACGGACGCGCTCGCCATCGCTGCGTACGGCATAGATGTCCATGTCGACCGAGGCACGGTTCTCGATTCGCGCTCGGAGCTGATCGCCGGAATCGGGAGCGGGTGTGCTGTGCGACGATCTGCCGCTGCTGCAGGATGCGGTGAGAAAGACCAGGAGAAGGGCAGGGGCGCGGAGGAAGGCCGGCATAGGTCGCTCGCGATGGGGACAGCTAAGATCCTTGCTCTGCCCGGTTCGGGCAGTGATTCCCGACACCTCACGCAAGATAAAGTAAAGCGGTTGAGCGATCCGACCACTCACCAGGAGGAGCAATTGCACAGATTCGCAGATTTGGCGTGGGCCAGACGGCCAAAGTGATCGGGGTGCTTTACGCCCTCATGGGCCTGATTTTCGTGCCCTTTCTCCTGATCGCGTCGATGTACGCTCCTAGTCAACCCGGATTCGGGCCCGGGTTCGCCCTCGCTCTACCCATCATCTACGGAGTCCTGGGCTTCATCTTCACTGCCCTCGGCTGTGCGATCTATAACTTCGTGGCCGGGCTCGTCGGAGGGGTCGAGGTGGAGCTGAATGGAGTCCCTTGAGCTTGATAGCCGAGTCCGGTTGTCGGTATACCAGCACTTCGTTCGCCGCGGCCTCGCGCTGGCGGTTAGCGACATCAGCGAGGAGCTCGGCGCATCACCGGCGGCGATCGCCGCCAGCCTCGAGCGACTCGCCGCCGCCCACGTGCTTGTACTCGATCCGGCTACCCGGGGGCTGTGGATGGCCATGCCATTCTCGGCGGTTCCCACTGCCTTTCGGGTTCGCACCTCCGCCGGCGAGTGGTGGGCCAACTGCGCCTGGGACGCCCTGGGCATCTCGGCGATGCTTCAGGCGCCGGCCGAGATCATCACCAGCTGTGCCGACTGCGGTGACCCCCCGGCCATCCGCACCACCGGGCACGCGCTGTGGGCCGGGTCCGGCGTGGTGCACTTTGCCGTCCCGGCCGCCTCCTGGTGGGATGACATTGGCTTCACCTGAGCGACGATCCTGCTCTTCCGGTCGGAGGAGGACGTGAGTCGCTGGTGCGTGGAACGGGGCCGAGCCGTGGGCGCGGTCATTTTGCTCTCAACCGCCTGGGCACTGGCCCAGGCGTGGTACTGGGATCGGCTCGAGCCTTCGTGGCGCCGTCGTACGACAGCGGAAGCCCAGGCGGTGTTCACCGCGGTTGGCCTCACCGATCCGTTCTGGCGCCTGACTGCACCTGCTTCACCCTCTGAGTCGTGATGCCGCGAATGCGATCCACTCTCGCCGCACTCCTGATAGGCCTCGTCATAGGCGCTGCCATCTGGTGGCTCTCACCCCTGATTACCGGGCGGCCGGAGCCCTGGGACGCAGGGAGCGGCTACTACGAAGGCGCGCTGCTTGGTGCCGGCATACTCGGAGGTCTCCTGCTTCCGGAACAGTCGCGATGGTTTGTCACCGGCCTCTTCGTCGGGCAGGTGCTGGTCCTTCTGGGAGGGGTGCTGAGGGAACCCTCCAGTGGCGGGCTCTGGCCCCTGGGTGTGGCATTCCTGGCTGTCTACTCCCTGCTCGCATTGTTGGGAGCGACGGTGGGCAGTGCCGTGCGACGGCGCCGAAGCCGCCGGGCTCCGTGAACGTCCTTCAAACCGAGCGGTTGAGCCTCCGCTGGATGTCGCTGGATGATGCCGAGTTCATCGTCGAGCTGCTGAACGACGCTTCATTCCTTCGATTTGTCGGTGACAAGGGTGTGAGGACTACCGAGGACGCGGGCCGGTACATCCTCACCGGGCCGATGGACAGCTACGAGCGGCACGGCTTCGGGTTGTGGATGGTCGAGCTCAGGGGCACGAAGACTCCGATTGGAATCTGCGGCCTGTTGAAGCGTGAGACCCTGAGCGACGTGGATATCGGCTTTGCTTTTCTGCCGCAATACCGCTCCAAGGGGTACGCCTACGAATCGGCGGCGGCCGTCATGAAATACGGCAGGAAAGTCCTGGGCCTTGGGCGGATCGTGGCCATCACGAATGAGGACAACACGGACTCCATCCGGGTGCTGGAAAAGATCGGCATGAGCTTGGACCGGATGATCAGGCTCTCCGACGACGGTCCTGAGATCAAACTACTGGCGTCCGATACATGACGAGCCGACGGGTTCGCCCTTCTGTTGTTTGAGGCCGCGGCATAGCTTTTCGCGCTGAGGCACGACGATCCTGACTTCCGTGCCAGACAAATGCGCGAGGCTCAATGCACTACCTCCTGTTTTATGACGTCGTTCCCGACTACGCCAGCCGGCGCATGCCGTTCCGCGCCGCCCATCTGGAGTACGCTCGCCCGTTCGTCGAGCGGGGTGAGTTGGTGCTGGGTGGCGCGCTGGCCGATCCGGTGGACGGTGCGGTGCTGCTGTTCCGGGGCCAGACGCCGGATGTGGCCCGGGCGTTTGCGGCGGCGGACCCGTATGTCGCTCGCGGTTTGGTTATCGCCTGGCGGGTGCGACCCTGGACAACCGTGGTGGGTCCCGGCGCTGAGGCATCGCTGCCGTGACGCAAGACTGAATGCTGGACGCCATTCGCCGGTTTGTTCGCGAACGCATGGTGGGGACGGAGTCTGTCTCTGGGGGGACGCGCTCACCTGCCGCGGTGCAGTTGGCTGCCTGCGCGCTACTCCTCGAGTTGGCTCACACGGACGACGAATTCAACCCCGAAGAGCAGCGGCACATTGAGAACACGCTGCAGCGACATTTCGGTCTCGACGAGGCGTCGGGCGCAGAGCTACTGCGACTGGCCGAGACGGCGCGAGCAGAGTCTCTGGATCATTTTCAGTTCACCCGGCTCGTCGCTGCCGAGTACAATCTGGCCCAGAAGATGGTGCTGGCCGAGGTTATGTGGGGCGTCATCCTGGCGGATGGGCGTCTGACCGACCACGAGACCCATCTGGTTCGCAAGATGGCGAGCTTGATGCAGCTGGAGCCCGCGTATCTGGCCGAGGCCCGGTGGCCGCGACCAGACCCTGAAGTCGTACCCTTAAGGAGGCCCCATGAGAGCGCTCTTTCTGCTTCTCGTCATCGGCACGGCGCTCGGCGGCGCCTCCTACGCCGGCGCCCGGTTCACCGCCGGGAAGTTTGTGGGACCCGGTCCGACCTCCCTGGGTCCTGCCGACACCCGGTTCGCCTTCACCGGCATTCAGAATCTGCCTGCCAAGCCGCGTGCCTGGGTCGTGGCCTATCCCGAAGCCTCGGGATTCGGCCGTGGCGGTGCCGAGATCTACGTCAGCATCACTGGAGACCTGCTCGGCACTCGCCCCAAGGACCTGGGTGCGCGGCTCGAGGCGCTGCGGCCGGTCGAGCCTTAGAGAGGCACTGGTATGGTGTCGGTGGAGAGTTTGCTGCGCGTTCGGCCGGCCACGCGGTCCGATGTTCCCGCACTCGAGGAGCTGATTGCGCGATCGGCCCGCGCCCTCAGCGACGGGTACTACACCACCACTCAAGTCGAGAGCCTTCTCCGTTTCGTGTTCGGCACCGACACCCAGCTCATTGACGATGGCACTTACTTCGTCCTGGAGCGAGACGGTCAGATAGTTGCGGCGGGTGGGTGGAGCCGCCGGCGGACGCTCTTTGGCGGAGACCAGATGAAGCAGCGCGAAGATCCACTCCTGGACCCGCTCTCAGAGCCCGCCCGAATCCGTGCCTTCTTCGTACATCCCGCGGCGGCCCGGCAAGGCTTGGGGCGTCGGCTATTTGACGAATGCCGTGGCGCCGCGGTCGCTGCGGGGTTCCACACGCTGACCCTGGTGGCCACGCTTCCCGGCGAGCCTCTCTATCAGGCGCTTGGCTTCAGGGTGACCGAGCGCTTCCAGCTGCGCCTTCCCGGCGAGGTAGAGATCCCCGTTGCGCGCATGAGCCGCGGGGTGGAAGCCTGAAAATCTGGGTGGACGCGGATGCTGCACCGCGGGACGTGAAGGAGCTGGTCTTCCGGGCGGCGAAGCGGCTCCAGGTAGCAACCGTCCTGGTCGCCAATCAGCGGCTGCAGCCACCGCCGGGAAACCTGCTCGTCACTGCCGTCCGCGTCGATGGGAGGCCCGATGTGGCCGATCAGTACATCGCCGACCACGCCGAGCCCGGTGATCTCGTCGTCACCCAGGACATTCCTCTAGCCGCGCTTCTGGTGCCAAGGGAAGTCGTAGTTCTGGATCCCCGCGGGGAGGAGCATACGGCGGAGACCATAGGAGAACGGCTGTCGATTCGTGACTTCATGGAGGGATTACGGACGGCAGGAGCGATAACCGGCGGACCCCCGCCCTACGATGCCAGAGCGAAACAGGCGTTTGCCGCCGCGTTGGACCGGGCCCTCACTCGCCTCCTCCGAAGGATTTGAGCGGGTTGCATCGCTTGCCGCAGTAGTGACTTGTCTCGATGCTCTCCTGAAAGAGCGTCTATGAGGTTAACTTTCATCAGCTTCCACTTCACCTTGATCTGGCAGCCCCCCTCTCTAGTAGGTCCTAATGCCCAAAAAGAAACCGGCTCAGTCAGACACGACGCCGTCTGCCGCAATACACCCGTTGGCGCAGCGCGTTCAGGCGCGCATGGCCGAAGTCGGCCTTGCTCTCGACCAGAGGGCTCGCGCGTCCCGTCCTCGTGCCAAGCGCGCCAAGCCTCCGAAGGCAGATCTGTCGCTGGCGACGAAGCCGCTTACTCCCAGTCCTACGCGAGAGGCGAGCTCACTCCGCCGGGTGTTCAACGAACTGGCCATAACCCATCGTCAGTTTCGCTTGCGGAGCGGCCAGCATGCCTCGCCCGCGCTGCGGGACGCTGCGCGTGTCTTCAAGGAGGCGCCGAGCTTCCCCTCACTGGTCGTGGTCGCGGCCTTCCTCGAGGAAGACGGCCTGCTCGAGTGGTAACTGTCTAGCAGGCAGTCGTTCGCCAAACCGGTCTCCTTAGCATCCGGGCGCTCGCCGGCCGGACTGCATCACTTGGAGTATTCTTGCCAAAGCGCAATTACGGGTTCGAGAAGCGGCAAAAGGAACTCAGCAAGCAGCGCCAGAAGGAAGAGAAGAAGCAGCGGAAGCTGGAGCGCTCGAAGGAGGAGCCGGCGGCTGAGAGCCTCGTGGAGAACATCTCACCTGACGGTACCACGCTCGAGGAGTAGCCGTAGGCCTGGAGCCACGGGATGCAAGAGCATGTAACCCTGCTCGGGCCGGAGGCGCCCCCCGCGGACTCGCGGGGGCTCTCTTCTTCCCTTCCGCCGGATCTCATGGAGCAGGTGCGCGGCCGGGTCCGGCTCCTGGCCTTGCTCCTTCTCGTGGCCTTCTCCTTCGACCCACTGATCTACTTCGGCATGTGGGCGGTCGCGACGATCGCCGGTT
>JBDTUV010000096.1:0-8595 GCA_040007575.1 Gemmatimonadales bacterium | reverse complement strand
TGGATCACCTCGGGATTCCACAGCACCGCACGGTGGCCCAGACCGCTGGTTGTCAGCAACTCCGCTCCCGGCCAGGCGGCCGCGATCTCCTCGCCGTGGGCGTAGGGGACGTCGGGGTCATCGCGGTCATGAACGATCAGCGCAGGGGCGGTCATGGTGCGGGCGAGCGTCGGTCCGTGCAGCTCCTCCCACCGGATCTGGAGACGGGACTCCAGATTCCTCCGCATCGCGTTGTGTGCCCGCAGGGGAATGCGCAGGTGCTTTGCGAACGCGTGGGAGAACAATACGACGTCGGCGGGTGGAGCGAGCAGGACCGCACGCCGGGCCTGGAGCCCGTTCCGCATGGCGAGCGACACCGCTGCTCCGCCGAGCGAGTGGCCGATCAATCCGTGTACCGGACCCATCGCGTCAGCCACCACACGCAGCGCCTTGGAAAACTGGGGCAGCGATGCCTGGCTGCCCATCGAAACGCCGTGTGCCGGCGCATCGAACAGCACAACCCGGAAACCGGAATCCACCAACGCCCGCGCGAGGGCGCTGAACCGTCCTGCCCGGCTGCCCCAGCCATGCGCCAACACGACCACTGGTCCGTCACCCCACACCCACACCGCGATATCCTGCTCCTCGCTCTGGACCGTGTGTCGTGTCCCCGTGGCCAGAAAGGCCTCCTCCAGCGGGCGGGGCTCGTTCCGCGGCGGGCGACAGAAGATCGCTTCGGCCCAGCGCCCGGCAACGCCGGGAGCCACTGCGCCGACGGTACGGAACGCGGTTCGGAGAAACCACAGGGGCGGAGCGGTCTTCAACTGGGGACTCCTTCAAGGAAAAGCTATCGGGCTACGATGCCTGTGCCCGGATTATGGCCGCGCCATCGGGTGGGCGCAAAGGCCCCGCTGGTGACGACCGTCACCCGGCATGGGGGTGCCGAGGAGCTAGTATGAGTCCGGCTCCAGTTCGCAGACCATGTCTCACAGATTGATGCAATGTCGAGGAGGCAACGATGTCCGAGAAAAGAAACGCCCGGCAGGATGAGGTTGATCCGCCCCTGGCGGACCCGACCTGGAAGGCAGCCTGGGAAACCGAGGATAACTACTGGTTCGAAAACTTCACCAGCCGGCCCTACGCGCTAGGCCCGGATTTCTACGATCGGTTTCGGCCGGCGTACCGCTATGGATTCGAGTCGGCGCAACACCATGTGGGCCGCAATTGGGACGAGGCGGAAGAGGATCTGCAAAAGGGCTGGGGGCACTACGAGCACCGGAGCGAGAACAGCTCAACCTGGGATGAGATCAAGGAAGCGGTGCGTGATGCCTGGGATCGGGTGGTCGGATCCTCGAAGGCGCCCTCGGAACATCGAGCCCCGAAGGCCCGGGAATAGCTCTATACTCCATGCATGGCTGATTCCATACGAGATCTTCTTTTCGGCGGCGTCTCCAGCGGCCGTGAGCTGGTAGAGGCGGTCGAGCCCCGGCGCTCTTTCGACGACGTCATCCTGCCCGCAACCACGTTGCGGGCCCTCAATCACGCCCTGGCTCTGGTGCGAAAGCACGACCTGATCTTCCAGCAGTGGGGGCTGGCCGAGCGCCACTCCAGCGGGCTGGGCCTGGCCTTCCACTTCGCCGGACCCCCGGGCACTGGAAAGACGATCTGCGCCGAGGCCCTCGCTTCCGCGCTGGACAAGCAGCTCCTCGTAGTGCGTTACGCCGAGTTGGAATCCCGGTGGGTGGGCCAGACCTCTAAGCACGTGGCGGCAGTATTCCGCTCGGCCGCGCGTCAAGACGCGGTGCTCTTCTTTGATGAGGCCGACGCCATCGCCAGCCGGCGCTTCAGCTCCATTGGGGCGGCGTACGAGCGCGAGGCCAACGCCATCGTCAACGTACTGCTCCATGAGCTGGAGAGCTTCCCCGGCGTCGTCATCTTCGCCACCAACCTGGCCGCCAACATCGATCCCGCATTCGAGCGCCGGATTCGCACCCACATCCTCTTCGAGATGCCCGACGTGAAAGAGCGGGAGCGGATCTGGGCGGTACAGATCCATGCCCGAAAGACGCCGCTTGCTCCCGATGTAGACTTTGGGGCCTTGGCCGAGGCCTATCCTCGAAGCGGCGGCGACATCAAGAACGCGGTACTCAAGGCGGCCCAGATCGCCACAGTGGAACCGGGCCCGGACTCGGAGAAGCGCATCCACCAGCGCCACTTCATTCAGGGCATGGCCGAAGTGATGGCGGCCGAGAACGTCATGTCCCAATCGCTGTTCGATGAGCCGGGCGGACCGCTTGGTGGAGCGGTTGGCCGGTTGGCTGAAGGGCAGGAAGAGCTGCGAGAGGTGTTGCGCAAGACTCAGATCCTCGCATACCTGGCAGTAGCCGCGGCCCTGCTCGCGGCGGGGGTGCTGGCCGTGTCGCTGGTGCGATAGACTTTCTAGCGTCTCCGCAAGCGCACGTCCTCGCTTCGGTTGGGCCCCACCACCAGCACCAAGAGCCGCGATTCGTAGCCCGCGGCCGTAACCCTGACGTACTGGGTCCGGCAGTTGTCCATCAGCGACAGATCGAATGTGAAACGATACTCGCCGCTTCTGTCGGTGAACGTGACGTACGGAGTTCCGATCATCTGAAGGTGCGCTCCGGCCAACGGACGCCCATTATCCTGCCTGAAAATCCGGCCCACTACCGTCCCGAACTGGGTCGCGCCGCTGGAGTCATTCGGCGCAACGGGGTGGGGAGTGCAGCGTTCCGAGTTTTCCGGCAGCCAAGCTTCCATCGGCCTCGTGGCCTGCGGTCCGGCACCGGCTCGGCTCACCAGCCGGGGGCGGCCGAAAATGCGACGTGCCTCGGATTCCATGGTGGCCACCGCCTGCCCTCTGGCCGGAGTAGCAGCAGGGGGCGCTTTTTCGGCCCGCGGCTCCGCTAGCTTGGGCTGCGGCTTCTCGGTCTCCGCTCCGCTGGATCGAGTCGCCTCGGGAGGGGCATTGGGCTCGGGCTCGGGTGTCGTCTGGCGCACTGCCGGCGGCGGTGGGGGCCGGACGGGAGCGGGAGGCGTCGTTGGCTCAGCAGGCGGGACGTAGATCATGTCTACCCGGCGCGCCTCGTCGGCGGGACGGTCGGCCCGCTCGCTAGACTGAGAAGCCGGACTCTGCCGAGTGAGTGCAGCGGCCACGCTGAGCAGCACCAGGTGGACCCCCGCGCTGACGGCGAGTGGACTCCAGGCGCGCTGGCGGTTGGGGGAGACCGGCGGCTTCAACAGGCGAGACATTCCTCGGAAGATAAGGCCATGGATCTAAACCCCTGGAAGCCACATGCCGAGGCCATGCAGGCCTACCACCGCGGGAAGCACGATGCCGTGCTCGTGGTCTACGACGACTTCGAGCGGGACGAGGTGCCAGTCTCTTACTTCTTCCGTAACCCTCACCAGTTCCCACGGCTGGAGCGTGTGGCCCTCGAGCTCTGCCGTGGCCGAGTGCTGGACGTGGGCGCCGGATCCGGTTGCCACTCGATCGTCCTGCAGGGCCGTGGGTTCGAGGTCACCGCCATCGAGATCCTTCCTTCCCTGGTCGGCATCCTTCGGGAGCGAGGTGTCCGGGACGCACGCACTGCCACCTGGATGGACGTCGAGGCCGAGCCGTTCGACACGGTCTTCATGATGATGAATGGTCTCGGCCTCACCGAGACGCTGTCTGGTCTGCGCCGGTTCTTCTCCGAGGCTCGCCGCCTGGTTCGCCGCGGCGGTCAGGTGCTGGCGGACTCGACCGACGTTCGCATACGGCTGGATGTGGAGGCGGGCCGCACCGGTGCCTTGGAGCGTCCCGACGGGCGGTACGTAGGTGAGCTACACTTTCAGGTCGAGTACGAGGGGCGGAAGGGCGAGCCGTTTCCTCAGCTTTACGTAGACGCCGCCACACTTCGGCGCTACGCGCGGGAGGAAGACTGGGACTGTGAGATCGTATGCGATCCAGACGAATACGGTAACTACTTGGCTCGCCTCACCCCGCGCTAGACACGAGCAGGGCGACGCACTCCAAGATCCTGCCGGCCGTTAGAACCGGACGGTGATCCCGAGCACCCTCCCGTGAACGGTGGGCGCTAAGCGCCCAGCCACGCGCGGCCAGTCCACCCGCTGCCATCGCTCGCCATGTGAAACCGCGCCGATCAGTGCCCCGATGCCGGCTCCAGCACCGCCCAGCAATGCCGTAACGGCCAGCACCTCCTCCGGTCCGATATTGATCTCGCAGAACCCGGTGCAGCCCTCCGCGGCAGCGGCGACACCCAACAGCAAGCCTGCGCCTGCACCGATCCCCAAGCCGAGCAGTGCACCGTGGCCCGTCCGCGCATGGATACCTCGGCTGACCTGGACCTGTGCGACGGTGCTCCGGGGGAGCCGGACCGTATCAGCGCCCTCGGCCACCCGAATCGAGACCGAATCGGAGGTCAGGTTGACGAGCTCGCCCTGCACCCACGGCCCACGCGAACCGATGGCTTTGACCCGCACTCTGGCGCCCGGGGCCAATGCTGAGCCGGCCTGTGCGGCCCCCACGAGCGGCAGGCCCGCCAGAAGGCCCAACACAACGGCACACGTGCGCGTCAGCGAGACTGGTCGCATAGACCTAGTTCGGCAGGACCTCGATGTCATCTGGTGTGACCACGATCTCGCCGTGCGCCGGAATGTCGACGGTCACCCGATCCTGCAGTGGCCCGGTCGGCGGTCGGCGAACTCGGGATACCTCGATGATGATCCCCGTCTTCCCGGCGACCCGGCTCACGCCGGTCTGCCGGATCCGGGCCTGGCGGCCTGGCACGCAATCATTGATGTGGGCCATGCGCACCTCCAAGAGAACTAGAGTCCGAACTGACGCAAGTGATAAGTGACGTGTCGATAAGCCCACCGATGCCAGTCCCGAGCTGACATCGGGCCGAACATGAAGTGGCGTCCAGTCAACGTAGTGGGTGCCGCGACGGCCAGACGCCTCAGGGTCGCAATGGCCCGCCCCCGATCCTGTTCAAAATCCGCGGGTCGAGTTCCGTGGAGTTTGGGGTCCACTCCGGGTCGAGTCTTCGCCCCCTTGGGCCACGGAATGGCGGTGTACAGTGCCATCCACTTGACGACCGGACGCGTCATTCGCTGGAGGGCCGGACGCGGCGCGCCGGATGGGGGCGGCCCGGGCGCGATGCGTGTCCCCAGCACGGATTCGTGGGTATCCGCGAGGTGGCAAAGCATCTCCCCAGCAGTGAGCGTACCCCAGCGCCGCGGAGTGTCCGGGAGCAGGCGCTGGAGGCGCTCCACCAGGGAGCTCAGAGTCCGATCCTCCGCGATTGTTCGCACCGATCTCAGAACTAGGTCGACTTCATGGCGTTGGGCGCGGGCAGAGGCTCGCCGGCCTTCCAGTCGTCAGCGGTCAGTCCATTCAAGAGCTCGAGCACCGCCCTTCGATCCTGGTGCACCGCCAGGACCAGCAGATCCCCAGCGAGTGCCCACTCCAGTGATTTTCGCACCCCGGCGATATCGGGACCCACGCGAGAGACGGAATGGTCGGGGAGACCGAGGCGGGAGAACTCGTCGGCGAGCAAACCCGACACCTCACCCAAGCTCCGGCCTCGCAGGAACTCATCCATTTCCTTGACCACCACGTGATCCGGCCGCAATGACCAGACGGCGCGCGCCAGCTGGCGAATGGCCTCGTCACTCCGGTCTCCCGCCTGGCCAACCATGACAAGGCGTCGATTGGCCGGGAGGCTCTGGGCCAGAGCGACCAGCGCCGACATGCCGTGGGGATTGTGGGCATAATCGAGCAGGATGTGAATCCCGCCGATGTGCAGGAGAGTGGCTCGCCCGGGATTGTCGGCCGGGTCGTGGCCGAACTTCCGCAGCACCGCGGCCATTGACTCAACCTCGAAGCCCAATGCGGCGCCCACTCCCACGGCGGCGAGCACATTCGCCACGTTGTGCTGCGCGGTTCCGCCAAATGTGATTGGAACCTCGGCCAGCGGGGCGATCGTCTCGCGCTGTTCCCCCCGGATCAACACGATCTGTCCCTGCTCGGCAACAACTGCGCTGCCGCCCGAGCCGGTGTGTGCCGAGACCACCGGAGAGGTGGGGTCGAGCGAGAACCAGATAATCGGTGCCCTGACGCCGGGGCCTCGTTCCACGAGCATCGGATCGTCTGCGTTCAGGATCAGGGTGCCGTGGTCCCCGAGGGTCCTGGCCACCAGCAGTTTCGTGTCGGCCAGCTCGGCCAGGCTTTCGACCCCGAACTCTCCCAGGTGATCCTCGGCTACGTTGGTCACCACTGCCGCGTTCGCTCGCTCCACCGCGAGTCCCCGGCGCAGTAGCCCACCGCGTGCCGTTTCCAGAATGGCGGTGTCCACCTCGGGGTGGCGCAGGACCATGCGGGCGCCGCTCGGTCCGGAGAAGTCCCCCTCGCCAATTTCGGCCGTCCCCACCACCACGCCGTCGGTGGACGTGAGGCCCGGAATCCGTCCTGCCGCCCGGGTCATTGCCGCCAACAGCCGGACGACGGTCGTCTTACCGTTGGAGCCGGTGACCAGAGCGATGGGCACATCCCGAACGCGCGACCAGTCCACCGCTGCCGGATCCGGTATCGCCCCCTCCGGCCAGACAATCGCACCCGCTCCCGATCCCACCGAGACCTGCTCCTCGCCGCTCAGGAAGGTCACGCCTCGTGACCTGGCGGCCTCCCTGAGTGCAACCAGAGCCGCATTTCTCTCCGAGGCTATGGCTCCCTGTATCGACGCAACGGCGGCGCCGTGGTCAGGAGGAGGTCCTTCTCCCAGCTCCGCCGACGCTGCTTCCCAGGCGCGCTCGTTCAGCTCGGTGGCGGCATAGAGCCCATCCACCGGTGCCGTCAGCGCCAGGCTCACTCCTCCCGGGAATGGTCGAGTGACCAGCTCCTCATCCGCCCAGCCGACTTCGCCGAGCAGGCGGCGGGCAGCACCCTTCCAGGCGGCGACGGCTTGATCGGGGTCCTGTCCGCCGAGCCGGACGTCGAGAACCGCGCCTGGACAGTCGAGCAGCAGTCCTGGTCCGGTCAGGCGGCGGGAGTCGAGGACGTCCATGGCAAGGCCGCCGGTCAGTCGGCCAGCTCCTCGCGTGCGATCCGGACGCCGCGCGAGTCCCTGACGAACTCACGTCGCTGGTCCTCCAGCATCGGCGCCACGGCCGCAAGGACCGGCTCTGGCCGCGGCACGCGCCGGCGCTCGGCAGGCGGTGGCGCGGCTTCAGGGCGGAACTGGACGATCTGCTTCCAGCTCCGGGTAATCGCGTCTCCGAAGATGAACAGGAGGTCGCCGGCCTCAGCCTCGCGAAGAGCGGCGTCAACCGCCGCTTCTTCGCTGGGAATGACCAGGATTTGTTCCGCCGACACGCCATTGGCAATGAGTGCCTCACGCAGCAGCTGGGGCACTTCATCGGGGCGGCGGCCTCGCAGCTGATCGTCACGCCGGCAGATGTAGCGGTCGAAGCGTCCGGCGGCGATCCGCCCGATCTCCATCACGTCCTCATCCCGGCGGTCGCCCGGCGCCGCCAGCACGCAGATGCGACGCCCTACTACATCGAGCCGGTCAACCAGCTGGCACATCGCCTCCACTGCCGCCGGATTGTGGCCGTAGTCGAGAATCACCTTGAACGCATGCTCGTCGTAGATGTTCATCCGGCCTGGAGCCTGGAAGAACGTGGTGTCGAAGGTGCGGAGCCCGTGCCGGATGTCTTCCAGCTTGAGGCCCATGCTGAACGCCATGCCGGCCGCGAACATCGCGTTCTGCACGTTGTGCATCGCCCGCCCCTCGAGCGTAGCGGGGATCAGGTGGGTCCAGAGCAGCGGTATGTGGCTGCCATGATCGTAGATCGTGATCATCTGCCCCTTGATCCCCTTCTCCAGCACTACGCCGCGCCCGCCCGCCTTGATGTGTTCGCTGACCAGCTCGTGGGTGGGATCCATGGTGACGTAGCACAGATTCTTTGCCTCGGCGTAATCGGCCATCTTGAGGCACAGCGGGTCATCCGCGTTCAGAATAGCGGTTTCGCGGGCCACCTCTACCACGATCCGCTTGACCTCGGCGAGTTGTTCCAGGGTGCCGATGCCTCGCAGGCCCAGATGGTCGGCCTTCACGTTGAGCACCGCGCCGACGTCACAGCTTCTCACGCCCATTCCCGCTCTGAGCAGCCCACCTCGCGCGATCTCCAACACCGCCACATCCACCGACGGGTCGCTCAACACCATCCGCGTGGCGACCGGCCCGGTCATGTCTCCTGCCACCGTGCGTTGGCCATCGATATAGACCCCATCGGTCGACGTCAGACCGACGTGATGCCCGGCGAGTTTCTGGATGTGGGCCAGCATCCGGGCGGTCGTGGTCTTGCCATTGGTGCCGGTGATCGCGGCGATCGGAATCCGGGTCGGCGTGCCGGGCGGGAACAACATATCCATGACCGGCCCGCCCACATCGCGCGCCCGCCCCTCGCTGGGCGCCATGTGCATCCGGAACCCCGGTGCGGCGTTGACCTCACAGATGGCGCCGCCGATGACCTTGTACGACTCGGTGACATCGCTGCTGAGGAAGTCCACGCCACCCACATCGAGTCCGATCG